>NZ_JBQLZL010000087.1:0-35330 GCF_052168255.1 Almyronema sp.
GGGGAGAGGAGGAGAGGGGGGGCGAGGGGCAGGGGGGCAGGGGGGGGACGGGGAGTTTTTGGGGATTGGGTAGACGGACGCCAATCAGTTCAAGTTCGACGTTGCGATCGCCTTTCCATTCATTGAGTTTGAGTTTGTAGGCGATGTCGAGCCGATTGGGTAAAGGGAGGTAGCTACCCCAACGCCAAGCGATCGCTTGAATCGTCGCGGCTAGAGAGCCGCCCCCATGGGCTTCTTGACCGACGGTAAGTTTGAGGTGATCGCGGTTGCGCCCGACGGTTTTCTGCTCCAATACTCGTACATTGGGTGTCCAGAAGACGGGGTCAGGGTTTTGGATGCCGCAGGGGTGAAGCTGATCAATTTGCTGGTACAGATCAAGGGTAATCTGTGCCAGATTAGCCTGCACGTCTACAACGACCAGAGGTTTTAGATGCTCAATCTCAAGCTGCTGACGAGCAAAGTTGCTGAGACGAGATTTGACTTGACGCAGATTTTTGGTGGGAAATGAGAAGCCACCAGCAGCTTTGTGGCCACCATATTTGTGCATTAAGTCATGGCAGCTTTGCAGCGCTGCAAAAACGTTAAATTCTGGGATGCCCCTAGCCGAGCCGCGAATTTCTTTTTGTTCGTCGTCTTCGTAGGTGCAGATAAATACAGGTACGCCATAACGCTCAACCAAGCGCGAGGCCACAATGCCAATAACGCCGTGGTGCCAGTCAGGCTGCACAATTACCAAAACCCGCTCTTCTAGCAGGTTGAGATTGCCTTCGGCCTGTTGAGTTTCACACCAGGCGATCGCCTGTTCTTCAATCAGTTCACAAAGTCGCTGACGCAGTTGATTGGCTTCTTCGCACTGCATGGCACGTTGCAAAGCCACCCCCACGTCGTCAGTGGTCAGCATGTCAATCACTATCTGCGGATCGGCAATGCGTCCGACGGCATTGATTCGAGGCCCCAAGCGAAAGCCAATGGCTTCTGGCTTAAGGCCAGCTTTTTGATCGCCCAGTCCTGCTACCTGAATCAGCGCTTGAATACCCGGAATCCGCGATCGCGGTAATAGCTTTAAACCTCGCCGCACCCAGCGACGGTTCACCCCCGTTAGCGGCGCAAGATCGGCAATAGTACCCAGAGTAAAGAGTTCTAATAGGGGCACCGTTAAGTCCTGAGTTTTGCCTAAACACTGGGCTAAGCAAATCGCCAAAATATAAGCCACCCCAACTCCAGCGACTCCCCAGTAAGGCGAAGTCTCAGGTAGCAGCTTAGGATTCAAAATCGCATTGGCACAGGGCAGTTCCGGCGGCAAATCGTGGTGATCGGTAATGATCACGGCCATACCCAGTTCTCTGGCACGCGCCACCGGGGCATGCGCCGCAATACCGTTATCCACCGTCAGAATTAGCGTCACCCCTTCAGCCTGAAAGTCTTCGACAATGCGGGTGTTGATGCCGTAGCCTTCTTGCATGCGGCTAGGAATGGCATACTCTGCCTTTGCCCCCAAAAAGCGCAGCGCCCTCATCAACAAGGCGGTGCTGGTCATACCGTCAGCATCGTAGTCGCCGCAAATGGCAATTTTCTGCTGTTGCTGAATTGCGGTTACCAACAACTCTAGGCTCAAAGGCAAATCAGCAAATTCTTCAACTGGGTCGGGTAGGTTTTGCAGTTCTGGATTAAGAAATTCAGCAGCGGACTCAGGTGTTGCAATACCGCGATTGACTAAAACCTGAGCTAGCAGCGGCGAGAGATGGGTGGCTTGAGCCATGGCTTGCACAGGCTGAGCCGCAAAAACCTGCCACCGCTGCTGGGGCATTAAAGGCGTTGTTTGCGCAGCAGGCGTTGGTTCAGCTACAGGCTCTACCTTAGCTATAGCTTGGGCTTCAGTTTTGCCATCAAACAAATCCAAAATGAATCTCGTACGCTAGATCGCTTGAACTACATCATAGGTCGGATTGCAGCAATCGAGAAGACGAGACGAGGGGTTAATAAATTACAACTCTGCCATCGTTGAGTACGTAAACCGAGCGATCGCTCGGTTCGTAAGGAAACGGAAAAACTTCAATTCGCAAGGTGTTGCGATCAGGGCGCGACAGCAAAGTTCTCAGGGGCTGATCGACACTATTCCAAAAAACTAGAGAGACGTTATTGAGGGTACCATCTCTAAAGTCAAAATCGACTGACTGAGTTGGACGCAGTCGATAGGGTGAAATTCTTACCACTTGCTCAATTTCAACTAAGGCAGGGGAGCGATTAATTACCTGCACCTTAATTGGTTCTCCAACCGGAAACTGAATCTGATCAGAACGGCAGTTTTCGGTACAGTTCTGAGCGATCGCGCGGTGATTGCCTGCTGTGAGCAGCAAGGCTGAAGTCATGAGGGCAGCAGAAAACACTTTATACATAGCGCATCCGCAGTAAATAAAGATAGCTGTAGCTACTAGGGTTGAGATACGTAAATTGCTAGAAAGACGCTTACAGAAGCGTCTTTAATTCTGTCTTTGCATTGGCCATAGCTGCTATAGCGTAGCGGTTTAGGGGCAGGTTGGCAACGCGAATTTATACGTAGAGCGTCACGCCGATACAAAGACTGCCCTAGTGGGCAACCAGGGCAGAGAGAGGAGAGATTTGAGTATTTGAGGTAGGTTCCGGCAGCAAAACTATAAAAATGCCGATGAAGCTCTTTAGTAAAGCTGGCAGGATGGCGCAGGCAAACGGCGCTAACCTTAACCTCGTGTAAACTAATGTAACGCTATTGTTGCAAATTATCAACTTCGGTTGACAGACTAAGACCATTTTTTGCTTTTGGCGATCGCTTATCTAAGTTTCCCTATTGTTGGCCGGTTCGGGCGGGCGGGCATTCTGAAGGCGAATTGTGTTTGGCAAATTGCTATGCTGGCGCGGATTTGGAGTGCATCGCTGGTTGGAATCGACGCCGTTCGAGTTGGGGTGGAGGTAGATGTTTCGGGGGGCTTACCAGCTATTGTGCTGGTTGGGTTGCCGGATACGGCTGTGCAAGAATCTCGTGAACGGGTTCGCGCCGCCCTAAAAAACTCTGGTTTTGCCTTTCCGATGCGGCGGATTGTAATTAATTTGGCTCCAGCCGACCTCCGCAAGGAAGGGCCAAGCTTTGATTTACCTATCAGTGTCGGTATCCTAGCCGCCTCAGAGCAAATCAATGCCGATTTGCTGGGAGATCATTTATTTTTAGGAGAAGTCTCGCTAGACGGTTCACTTCGTCCCGTCGCTGGCGTATTGCCCATTGCGGCAGCGGCGGTTCAACTGGGTATGACAGGGCTGGTTGTGCCTGTCGATAATGCTAGAGAGGCAGCGGTTGTTCCAGGACTGCGTGTTTACGGCTGCAAACATCTCAGCGAAGTGGCAGCATTTCTCAATCAGCCTGACCAGTATAGCCCGCTAGAATTGAACGGAGAAGCTGAGCTGGCTAAGGCAACTCGTACTGTTTTAGACCTTAAAGAGGTTAAAGGCCAAGCCCAAGCTCGTCGAGCTTTGGAAATTGCCGCAGCGGGGGGGCATAACCTGATTTTTGTCGGGCCACCCGGTAGCGGCAAAACCATGTTGGCACGCCGCCTTCCTGGTATTTTGCCGCCTTTGTCCTTTGCCGAAGCGCTGGAAGTCACGCAGGTACATTCGGTTGCTGGACTCCTGCGCGATCGCGGGGCTTTAGTAAGCGATCGCCCATTTCGCAGTCCGCACCACTCGGCGTCTGGGCCGTCGTTGGTGGGCGGTGGCAGCTTTCCTCGACCGGGTGAAATTTCACTGGCTCATCGCGGCGTTTTGTTTCTCGACGAATTAACAGAATTCAAGCGCGATGTTTTGGAGTTTTTGCGCCAACCGCTAGAAGATGGCTATGTCAGCATTTCTAGAACTCGGCAATCGGTGGTGTTTCCCGCTCAGTTTACCCTGGTTGCCAGTACCAATCCTTGCCCTTGCGGTTATTTTGGTGACTCAGTGCAGCCCTGCACCTGTACGCCGCGCAGCCGAGAGCAGTATTGGGCAAAACTCTCTGGGCCGCTGATGGATCGCATTGATTTGCAGGTTGTCGTCAGTCGGCTCAAGCCAGAAGAAATGACGCAACCTGTGGTGGGTGAACCCTCAGACGCTGTTCGACAACGGGTGCAGGCAGCTCGTACCCAAGCCCAAAAGCGCTTTAAGGCCGAGCCAAGTTTGCAATGTAATGCCGATATGCAAAGTCGCCACTTGAAGCAGTGGTGCCCGCTAGATGACAGCAGCCGCAAGCTGCTTGAGGGCGCTGTGCGGCAACTCGGACTTTCTGCTAGAGCCACCGATCGCATTCTCAAAGTAGGTCGGACAATTGCCGATTTAGAAGCTAATCCTGATTTACAATCTCACCACGTCGCCGAAGCCATTCAATATCGCACCATTGATCGAATGCACTAGTGTTCTGTCAAGAATTTTTGGAGGGGTCAACCCCCCAAAAAACACCCCACCCTGATTACCTCCATCAACTATCAAGTTGACAGATTCTAGGGCTGTAGCCAACCAGCGGCCACACAGTCTTCAATCACTTGTAAAGTCCACTCCCACAGGGCGGGCGCTCCGGTTTTAACGGGAGCCATCCGCTGCATCACCTGTTCGCGGGAAATATGGTGTTTTTTCCAGGTACCGCCTTGGGTGTGTTGATTGTGTAGAAAAGGCTGAAGGCGATCGAGGGCAGCGGCAAATTGAGCCGTTGGCGTTGTGCCAGCTTCAAACTCGTCCCAAAGCGATCGCAGTTCTTCAGCCTGTTCGGAGGGTAATAGGCCAAAAATGCGGCTTGCGGCCTCGGCCTCTCGGCTAGCTTTGTCTACTTGAGCTGCCACGTCATAGCAAAAGACATCGCCCGCATCAATTTCAACAACGTCATGAATCAACACCTGCTTAATGGCTCGAAAGAGATCGGTGTGAGGAGGGGCATACTCGGCCAGAGCGATCGCCATCAGGGCTAGATGCCAGGAGTGTTCGGCGCTATTTTCTGGGCGCGAACGATCGAGCAAAAGCGTTTGACGCTGCACTTGCTTTAGCTGGTCAAGTTCTAAAACAAACTGAAGCCTTTGATGAAGACGGGCGTTGTCCATAGCAAGCTTTGTTTTTAGGGGTAATTAGGGTGCGCTCAAGCAGCCATTGAGGGTTTTTACACCCTCAAAAAACAACCCCATCCTCTCATTGCCGGGGTCAATTGCAACTTCACAGGCTACTAGGGTTGAGATGGTGTTATTCTATAGATGACTCGGAACCATGCGATTACAACGCCCAAACTTTGTCAGGACCGGAAGGTAGCAGCAATACGGGATGCTTGTGATAGGCGTGGTCTCCGGGTCACTTTTTTTAGGGTTTTACGCACCTAACAAGACGGTGATCTAAACTGGTCGCCAGCCTGCATTTGCCCCTATGCTGTAATCAATCTAGGCGCAGGCGCAAGGAGCCGCAATCATGGCAGGGTTTGGAGATTTAGTTCAAAAAGCTTTTTATTTAGGGGTCGGCATCGCGTCCTATGCTGGAGAGAAGGCAGGCGGTACGCTGAGCGAATTGCGAGGACAGGCGCAAAAAATTGTTGATGAACTGGTGGCTCGTGGTGAAATGACGACCGAAGAAGCCCAGCGCTTGATCAACGACATGGTCGCTCAGGCTCAGCAATCGCCTCCCCCCTCACAACCCTCTTCCCCCAAACAACCCCGTCGCATTGAAATTATTGAAGATGATGACACCGCTTTGGCAGAAGTGCATCAAGAAGAAGTTTTACGGCGGCAAGTCGAAGCCCTGCGGCAAGAGTTAGAAAACCTGAAGCGCAAAGAATAGCTATGGAAGAATGGTCTAAGCAATTTTGGCAGTCTATTGAAGAGATTGCTCATGAAACTAGTCAGTTTTTGGAGGCAATTACCCAACAAGCAACGACTTCTGCTGCGGAATGGTCTGAAGCGCTCGTCGAACAAGTTGAACAGGTAGAGCAGGCGATCGCCCCTGAGCTAGAGAGTTGGCTACTGCAGCTAGAGCAAATGATGGTGCCGCTAGAAAATCGGTTAACTCCAGAACTAGAAGCAATGGCTGAGCAGGTCAACGCTACTTTAGAGCCGTTGCTAGCGACTTTGTTTGTCGATTTGACTGAATGGACAGAGCAAATTTCAACGCCAGTTGCTCAAACGGTAGACCCGTTTTTACAGCAACATTCAGCCTGTGTGGGTTGCCGTAATTATCACGGCCAGGTTTATAGCGGAGAGCTGTTAGTGTGTGCCATTTATCCTTATGGGCCTGACCAAGAAAAATGCCCTGATTGGGAATCAGCCTGGGGCGCTTCTTAGTCGAGGAGGGCAAAAAAGTGGCCGACGGGGCCTTGACCTTGGCCAATTCGCAAAGCAGACTTTAGCGCTGAGGTAACGTAGTCTTTGGCTTGGATGACGGCTGCAAAAGCCGCTTGATCTAGCGCTAAGTTTGCGGCGATCGCTGCTGATAGCGTACAGCCCGTACCGTGGGTGTCGCTTGTCTCAATAGTTTGCGTTTTGACAACTTCTAGGCGATCGCCGTCAAACCAAACATCGACACCGCGCCACTCGCCCGCCATCCCCCCCCCTTTGACCAAAACGGCTTGTGGCCCTAATTGGTAAATATTTTGGGCGGCTTGCTGCATCTCAGAAAGGCTCTGAATCTCTAGCCCGCTTAGAATTTGCGCTTCGTAACGGTTGGGAGTTAGCACGGTAGCGAGGGGAATGAGGGCGTGCCGCAAAGTTGCGATCGCTTTGTCGTCAATCAGTTGGGCACCCGTACGGGAAACCATCACCGGATCAACGACGACGTTTTTGAGCTGCAAGGTTTCAAGCTGGTCTGCTACAGCCGAAATAATGGCTGAGTTTAGCAGCATTCCGGTTTTCACCGCTTGCACCCCAATATCAGAGACAACCGCCTCTATCTGAGCGATCACGGCTTCTGGGGGGAGGGCATCAACCCGGTTAACCCCCTGCGTATTTTGGGCAGTCACACAGGTCAGCGCACTGGTACCATGCACCCGATGAAACGCAAAAGTTTTCAAGTCCGCTTGAATACCTGCACCGCCACCACTATCTGAACCCGCAATCGTGAGGGCAACTGGAGGAGAATTTGACATGTTTGGCAGCTTACCGGGACGGACGACGGCGCTGCAAAAACTCAGGAATATCCAAGCCGCCTGAAGTAGGGTTAGATTCCGTGGGATTAGGGGCTACCGGGTTGACAAAAGCCGAACGTTTAAGGGGCGTCACCCGCGCACTGGGCGTTTCTACCTGAGCTTTGGCCTCCGTGTTGAAGCCCGTTGCAATCACCGTAATTCGAACTTCGCCCTGCAGGCGATCGTCAATAACAGCCCCAAAGATGATGTTGGCGTTGGGATCTACGGCTTCGTAGATAATCTCAGCGGCGGCATTGACTTCATGTAAAGTCAAATCGCTGCCACCTGTGATATTAAAGACGGCTCCTGCAGCGCCATCAATAGAGGCTTCCAGTAAGGGGGAAGAAATCGCAGCGATCGCGGCTTCTCTGGCTCTCGACTTACCTGAACCAACCCCAATACCCATCAAGGCAGAACCCGCATCGGCCATGACGGCTCGAACATCGGCAAAATCTACATTGACCAAGCCAGGGATAGTAATGATATCTGAAATGCCCTGAACCCCCTGGCGTAAAATATCATCAGCGACGCGAAAAGCTTCTTGCACGGGGGTCTGCTCAGAAATGACGGAGAGCAGTTTGTCATTGGGGATAATAATCAGCGTGTCTACCCGACTCTGTAGAGCGGCAATTCCTTCTTCGGCTTGTCCTGTCCGACGACGACCTTCAAAGGTAAACGGACGAGTGACAACCCCTACCGTTAGGGCACCCGCTTCTTTGGCTACTTCGGCGACGACAGGAGCCGCACCTGTGCCCGTACCGCCGCCCATACCTGCGGTAATAAAAACTAGGTCAGCTTCTTCTAAACAAGCCGCAATTTCGTCTCTCGATTCCTCAGCCGCTTTTTGACCAATAGCTGGATTACCCCCAGCCCCTAAGCCACGCGTGAGCTTTTGCCCCACTTGCAGTCGATTTGTGGCAGAGGCATTGGTAAGAGCCTGAGCATCGGTATTGACAGCCCAGAACTCAATCCCTGACAAACCACTATCGATCATGCGATTGACGGCATTACATCCGCCACCGCCGACACCAATCACTTTAATTTTGGCTACGCTACCCGGCACAATTTCACCGCCCTGCGACGCTTCTGCTGACATAACCCTGAAATCATCAGATTGCCCTACTCCCAGACCAGTCTGGGTGAAAGGATTGGAGTAAGAACCAGAGTCATTGAAAGATTCACCCGACCAAACAGTCGCCGATTGACCATTGTCGTGCGCTGCTGCTTGCGGGTTAGCCAATTGACTATCGGGAGGCGTTGGAACTGCTGACATAGATTACAAATAGGCGATCTTAACTCGACTCCAGACTTTAGCTAACTCCAGGCAGTTTCAGACAACTATAAAGTAACGTGTCCAAAAAACCAAACAGAATTAGCCCAGCAAGATTATGACAAATAATCTTGGGACACTATGGTCAACAAATATGGCTTATTTAACCTCAGAATGCAAACAAATGCAGCACAACCCAGAAAGAATTCAGAAAAAGCAAAATTTGCCAGCTAGTCGTTTGTGACAATTCAACGGATTTTGCCCCTTAAGGAGCGGTCGGCTGAGCCACCTGCTGCGCTTGAAGCATTTGAATGACGGGCTTTTGCGGACTGCTAAGGTCAATATAGGCAATGTCTTGTTCGGCGAGCCGCTGATCGAGATGACGTAACTGGCTCAAGGCTGCTATCTGAGCTTGAAAGCGATCGCTATAGGCTCCTACATGAACGGTTCCTAACTCAGTATGGAGGACGAGATTATTGGGCTGACGCCAATCAATTTCGTAAATTTTGATCGAACTTTGGCTAACGGCTTGATACAGGGTCGGCCAGTCAGCTTGATATTGAGCTTGCATGCCTCTGACTTTGAGTTGTGGTAACGCTGAAGCGTCGCTAAAAGAGGCAAAGCTACTTTGAGGCATCCAGGTGCCGCTGGCATCAAGTAAGCCGGCCTGATGGCGAAAACCTTCTGGATCAGCATCGCCAGACATGACGGTGTCGGGGAGGGCGATCGCGACGGGTTCACGCTCTTGTACCTGAATCGTCAAACCAGGGGGAAACAAGCGACGCGTGACCATTGCTTGAGCAATTGGCGCGTTGGCTTCTAGTTGTTCGGCGATCTCGTGGGGATGCAAAGCCAGCAGCGATTGGGGATAGTCAATCGTCAGCGATGCGCGAATTGCCGCTGCCGAAAGAATTTCATTCCCCTGAATTTCGACCTGCTCCGGGGTGTAAATTAGCCATTTGGGTAACGTCGTAGACCAGACAACGCCTGCTGTTAGCCCCAATAAGGCGGCGTTGCGCCAGAGAGATTGCAAAACCCGGATCTGGCGCTGGCGGCGGAGCTGCTGGCGACGGGCTGCTAACGCCGTTGGCGAAACCGCTGTAAGAAGTTCGTCGGTCATGCTGGTGCAGAGGAGGTTCAAGGGCTGTTTGGCGTTTTGGCGCTTGTAGCGCGCGCGGCTGTCTAGGAACGGAGGGTAACAGATTTCCTTAGACAACCGCTAGGTTTGGTTGATTTGCTGCTGTAAATATTGCAGCCACTGGACTGCTAAATCAATATCGGTAAAAGGAATAGCAACTTGGCGATCGCCTTTTAGCCGAAAAGCTAATGTGGGTTTATCGGCTTTGCGAGGAGGGTTTTCTAAGTCAACAGTTTGCTGATTGACCTGCAAAGTCAAGGCTTCGACGTCGTGCAGCGAAAAGCTACTGAGATTGATCGGCCCCCGCCGTGTGGGTTTTCCCCAAGTTAAAGTACGGCCCTGCTGCCCTAAAACCGCATAAATGTCGTACTTAGCTTTGTCAAACTGGTTAGCCCAGGTGTTGTAAGCTTCTAGCTTTTGATATTCATTCCAACCCGCCCAGCCCAAGCCAATAAAGACGATGAGCAAAGGCAACCACAGTAAACCGCGTTCCATGATTTGAGCTGCCGCTTTCTTATTAAATCTTAATGTTTTTAAGGTTGATGATTTTCAAGCCAATTCACTGCGCTTCCCAATCTACTGTACTGCGAAGCCTACGTGGGGCTGACCATCCGAAAATCCTTAGGCTATGGTAGTGGGATCGAGTCCATTGATAAAACGCTGCTATGAAACGCTTACTATGGGTTGGACTATTTTTGCTGGGAATTTGGTTGGCTGTCTCGCAATTTTCTGGCTTAGCGGGTCAGGGTCGTTTTGATAGCCTGATTGTCGATTTTGGCGATGATCTGACCCCCGCTCAAATCCAGTCTCAGCTCCAGAAGCTGCCTGCGGGTGTGAGCGCGTTTCCTAATAGCGAATTTTCTGGGCCAGAAAATCTTTATGTACTGCAAGGCGATCGCCAGTTGCTTAAAACGCTGCGGCAGTCTTCTTTGGCAGATTTGACTGAACACATTGAGCCTAACTATATTTACAGCGCCGCTTTTGTCCCCAACGATCCTGACTACAGCAAACAATGGAATCTACGCAGCATTAACGCCGAAGCCGCCTGGGATCGCGCTACAGGTAAAGCCGTTACGGTAGCTGTCATTGATACGGGCATTGCCGCAGTGCCTGACCTCAAAGGGACTCGGATTGTCAAGGGCTATGATTTCGTCAACGATGTCACTGAAGCGAAGGACGACAACGGCCATGGTACGCACGTAGCAGGCACGATTGCTCAATCGACCAACAACCGTTTAGGGGTTGCGGGGGTTGCTTTTGAGGCTGCCCTGATGCCGCTGAAGGTACTGAGCGCTAGCGGGGGTGGCACAGTGGCCGATATTGCCGAAGCCATTCGCTTTGCTGCTGATCACGAGGCTCAGGTAATCAATTTGAGTTTGGGCGGGGCAGGCGATAGCCAGGTGCTCAAAGATGCCATTGATTATGCTCACAACAAAGGCGTTTTCATTGTGGCGGCAGCCGGCAATGCCAACCGCAATGCGGCTGAGTATCCGGCTCGCTATGCTCATGTGATGGCAGTAGCCGCAACAGGGCCTGCAGGCGAAAAAGCCCCCTACTCAAACTATGGAGCTGGTGTGGATATTGCTGCCCCTGGCGGTGCGGCTCAACCCGACTCTGCGGCTGGGGGTATTTTGCAAAACACGATTGACCCTCAAACGGGCAAGCCCGTCTTTCTATCGCTTCAAGGAACCAGTATGGCTGCCCCTCATGTGGCTGGGGTGGCCGCTCTAGTTCGCTCTGTTGGTATTGAAAACCCTGACCAAATCGGTGAGATTTTACGGCAGTCAGCGCGCCGCATCGAAGAAGATTCGCTGAATCACTTTGGCGCTGGACATTTAGACGCGGCGGCGGCGGTACGGCTGGCTCAGCAAAGCGCTCTCAATTTTCACGACTTTTTCCGCTGGCTGCATGAGAATGGTTATCTCAGTCCTAAGTTCTGGCTAGATGGTGGCGTTATTGCCCTCTGGCCAAAAGTTTTGATGGTGTTAGGTTCTTATCTACTGGCCTGGGTTTTACGCGTTTACTGGCCGTTCACCTGGACAAGCCCATTAAATTGGGGACTGATATTGGGTAGTTCTGGCCTGTTTTTCTTTAAGGGCTTTTATATTTTTGACTTGCCGCAGTGGCCGTTGCGAGTCGTGGGCAGTTCTGTGGCTGAGCTAGGAACCGCTGTTCAAGGCAGTCCTCTCCTCAACCCAATTTTTGCCAGTGTGCTGATTCCGTTTTGTTTGATTGCCTTGTTGCTCAGTCATCAATCGCTCAAGTGGTTTGCTATTGGCATAACGCTGGGGACGGCGGCTTGTTTAAGTGTTAGCGCAATCAGCGATCCTGGCTTGGTTTGGCTGGGACAAGGGCTGGGGGCACGTTTCTTTCTGCTCACCAATGCTCTACTGTGTTTGGGATTAGCGTATCTGGCCACAAAAGCAGCCGAGGGTAGACCAGCATGAGTATGAAAGTTGAAGGAACAGTACAGCGGGCTACGGTGGGTTTAGGTGGATGGATGCTGGTGACGGCTGAGGGTCAGTCCTATGAGATTTACCAGGAGAGCGCCCCACCGGATTTGCTAAAAGAAGGGCTAAAGGTGAAGGTGAAGGGAGCGGTGCGTGAAGATGTGATGACGCTGAATATGGTTGGGCCAGTGCTAGCGGTTGAATCTTTTGAGCCAGCGTGATTGTTAATTCTTGCAACAAGCAATTAAACCGCTTTACGTTTTGATGAAAGATGAGGTCTAAGGTTAAGCACGGCGATCGCAGCGGGTCTACACTGCCCCTTACGCTGTTGATCTAAGCGTCTGACCCGATTGAGATTACAAAATCTGTTGAGATTGTATTTAAGGAGACCTTAAGTTGATCTACCTATCTTTGCTAGCGGCTGTGCCGCCCACGCCTGAATGGAGTCCTAAGATAGCTATCGTTATGATCCTTTGCAATATTCTGGCGATCGCAATCGGTAAGCTAACCATTAAATATCCCAGTGCTGATCCTCAGCTTCCTTCCCCCCAAATGTTTGGTGGCATGGGTTTACCAGCCCTGCTAGCAACCACAAGTTTCGGCCATTTATTGGGTGTTGGCGCTATTTTAGGTTTAACGAACGCAGGCGCTTTGTAGCTAAGGCTAGCGGCTTAGCGGTGCTATTGTGCGCCTGTATCTGAGAGTTTTTTGAAGCAGAATGGGACAGAGCGTTGCTATGTCCCTTTTTTGCGTCTATTTTTTCTGGCGGCAGGCGAGAACTATCCCCAGTTGAGGGGAAAGAAAACGTGCAGATAGGCGGCGATCAAATGCTCACCCCAGAACAGCGCGATCGCGCCACCTACCGCCAGAAAAGGGCCAAACGGCATCGGTTGACGACGGCTGAGTCGTCCCAACGCGATCGCGCTACCGCCTATCATTGCCCCCAAAAAGCAGGCCAAAAAGGTACTCAACAGTAAGCCCGCCCAGCCTAACCAGGCTCCTAACATGGCGGCTAGCTTACTATCCCCCCAGCCCATTGCCGTTTGCCCCAAAAAAGCAGCCCCCGCAATCGAAATGCCACTAAATAGCCACAATCCCAAAACCGCCCCAAACAAGCTACTGATAAACGTAGTCAGAGCCACCGAGACAGCCATTTCAGACGCTGTGAGATAAGCCCACAAAGCAGGCAGCGTTAACCCCAGCACCAAACCCGATCGGGTGAGGCTTTCCGGCAAGGTGAGGGTATCAATATCAATAAAGGTGAGCGCGACCAGCCAGCTAAGCAAAATCCAAGCGCTCAGGGTTGACTCTGACCAGCCAAAGTGCCAAAACGCGCCTAAGAAAAGAGCGCCCATGAGAAATTCCACTAACGGATAGCGAACCGCGATCGGTCGCTTACAGAAGCGACAGCGGCCTCTGAGCCAAAGCCAGCCCAAGACTGGCACATTGTCATAAAGCTTGAGCTGACGCTGGCACTTAGGGCAACGAGAAGGTGGATACAGCAGCGAAAGCCCTGCAGGCACCCGGTAGATCACCACGTTTAAAAAGCTGCCAATCGACGCACCGAGGAAGAAGATGAGCAGCGAGGGGATGAGAGAAGTCACGGTGTCTAGCTAGGTGGGGAGAGGGGATGGGGGAGAGGGGGGATAGCCCTCTGCAGGCAAAGCTTGCTAGTGCTCTAGCTGCGATTTTAACCGTTGCCCACTTATGCCGAACCAGGTTAAAAAAGCGGTGAGGCTCTAGAGCTAACGTGCTTGAACGTCTCGGCTTTTCCTAAGGGGAGGTTCAGCGCATCATCATGCCTGATTTAGGGCACTACCTAAAAAGTAAATAGCCACCATCACACTTGCCTTAAGCGCAGCGATCGCCAGATTGCTTTAACAAGCGAACGTTACTCCCCTATCTCCCCATCCCCCGTCCCTTTATCTAATTCAAACTCGGCTCAATCTGATTCAACGGAATAAAGCACTCATGGGGAAGCAAGATGGGCTTACCGTTAAAAATCAGCTTACCGCGACGACTATTGCGGCTAATGGCTACCCCTAAGGGGCGCTGCACTTCATCAGGATGAACTTCGTAGTAAGTCCGATAAATATGACGCGCTGACCGCAGCAAGGCGGGATCTAACAAGGGAGGAACGGGCTGAAAGTCGAGACTGGGTGGCCCCGGTGGTGTGAATCGCTCAGTTGGCTGCTGTAAGCTTTGCACGGTGATTGGACTCCCCTCTCTAAAACTATTCTGGTATTAGCTATCGTCTGCCAATGTAACCTGCCAAGGCTGAATTCGCTGCGTGGTTAGACCTAGTCTAACGCCTGCAACAAGGCATCTCCCATCGCTTTGCAGCCCACCAGCCTCATGCCTTCGGACATAATATCGCCTGTGCGATAACCCTGATCAAGCACTTTGAGTACGGCTTGCTCTATTAAAGCAGCCGCATCGGGTTGATTTAGACCGTAGCGTAGCATCATCGCGGCACTGAGTACCTGCGCTACTGGATTAGCTTTGTCTTGGTTGGCAATATCAGGAGCCGAACCGTGAACTGGCTCAAACACACCGGGGCCAGATTCTCCTAAAGAGGCTGACGGTAGCATGCCAATACTACCTGTGAGCATGGCAGCAGCATCTGAAAGAATATCGCCAAACAAATTACCTGTGACAATGGTGTCAAACTGCTTCGGCCAGCGGACAAGCTGCATCGCCGCATTATCTACATACAGATGTGACAGCTCTACATCGGGGTAGTCGGCGGCTAGGGCTGAAATGCGATCGCGCCACAACTGAGACACTTCTAACACATTGGCTTTATCCACTGAACAAAGACGCCCTTGCCGCTTTTGTGCCGTTGCAAAGGCAACTCGACCAATGCGATCAATTTCAGAGGTGGTGTAGGCCATGGTGTTAACACCTCGTTGCTCGCCCGACTCAGCCTGAAATATTCCCTTGGGTTCGCCAAAGTAGATTCCCCCGGTAAGTTCTCGTACCACCATAATGTCTACGCCTTCTACCACTTCTCGCTTGAGTGAAGAGGCATCAACCAACTGCGGCAAAATCGTGGCGGGTCGTAGATTGGCAAACAGCCCCAGTCCAGCCCGCAAGCCTAGCAGTCCTGTTTCAGGGCGCAAATGACGCGGTAAGGTGTCCCACTTGTAGCCACCAATAGCGGCTAGTAATACAGCGTCGCTTTCTCGGCAGCGATCGAGGGTTTCGGCGGGCAGAGGGTTTCCAACTGCATCAATGGCACTACCGCCAATAAGGGCTGTTTGAAAGTCAAAGGTTAAATCCAGCTTTTGACCCACTTGTTTTAGAACATCCACCGTCACGGCCAAAATTTCAGGGCCAATACCATCGCCGGGGAGGAGGGTAATGCGAAAGCGTTGTGTCATAGGGGATGCCGCCAAAACAAAAAACGTCTAAAATTTGGCCCTGTCGCTCAACGTCATCACCAGACCAGCCAACCGTAGACGCACACAACCGTACGCCTAAAGCCAAGTTGGTAAATTCTTGGAGGAAACGTGAATACTCAGCCAAGGCTGAGGGCAGTAGGGCTTTCCGGCTCAACATCATACCCTAGAACTTCCCATCGTAAAACGACCGTAAAGATCTGATGGACTTGGTTTCAATTTGCGAAATCGTCGCTAAGTTTGCTGTAGACCTGGCTAAGCTTGGCCCAAGATCCTCTTGCGTGGATGATGAAACAGACTCCGGCAGTCAAAACCCAAAACTTAACTAAACGCTTTGGCCGTCATATGGCCGTCAATGATGTTGATCTCGAAATTTATTCAGGTCAGGTTTATGGACTGATTGGCCCCAACGGAGCGGGCAAAACGACGCTGATTCGGATGTTGACTACCGCTGAGGATGCTTCGTCAGGTGAGATTTATATTGGCGGAGAGAAACTCAGAAGCGATCGCCCTCAGCCCCATATTAAGCGCCAGTTGGGCTATCTTCCAGACGACTATCCGCTCTATGACGATCTCAGCGTTTGGGACTATCTAGACTATTTTGCCCGTCTCTATGATTTGAGGGGGCGGCAGCGGCAGCGTCGCCTGCAAGAAGTGCTAGAACTGGTGAATCTAGAGCACAAGCGCCGTAGCCGCATTACCAGTTTGTCGCGGGGGATGAAACAGCGTTTGGGTTTGGCGCGTACCATTTTGCACAATCCGACGCTGCTGCTGCTAGATGAACCAGTTTCAGGATTAGATCCGATCGCTCGGCAGCAGTTTCGAGAAGTGATCAAAACCCTGCAAAGCGTGGGTATGACGATTTTGATTTCTTCCCATGTTCTGAGTGACTTGGCCGAGTTGTGTACGGCCATTGGCATTATGGAGCTGGGTTTTTTGGTGGAAAGCGCCCCCTTAGAGGAGCTTTACCAGCGTTTGAGTCGTCAACAAATCTGGATTTCAACTCAGGATGATTCCCAACAGGTTGCGGCTTGGCTATCGCAGTCGGCCAAGGTCGAAGGGATCGAGCAGGCTAGGGCAGGCGTGCTCAAAATGCAATTTTCAGGTAGCCAAGCTGAGGCGGCAGCGCTGCTGCGATCGCTGGTTCAGTCTGGCTTCTCGGTCTACGATTTCCGCTGCGTTCAAGACAGCCTAGAAGATATTTTCTTCAAGGTTGGCCACCAACAGTCTTCTTAAGACTGGCTATCTTCAGGGCTACTCTGCCGTCACGATTGCTGCCTACTAACTTCTGCACCTATGTTTACTGCACTTTTTGATCGCCTTGGTAACTGGAACCCTCAGCTTTTACGAGAGCTAAAAGGCCGTTTGCGCCCGCGTAACTTAATGGCGGCGATCGCAGTTTCTGCTATCGCTCAGCTAATTTTGCTCTCTGTTTTCGGCACTCAGTTGCCCCCTAGCTTTAATCCCCACGAGCATTTGCGGCTAACCACTGTACCAGAGATCGACTTTACCTTTGGCACCAGCACACTGCCTAACTATCCGCCGAACCTCAGGGTTGAGAGCGTAAACAATGATGTGGGACAGCTTTATCAAAGTACGCGAGTCATCTCTACTGCCGAGCAGCCAAAACCGGGGGATCGAATTTGGCAAATTGATGGCCAAACAATTGATACCTTTAACGATAGCTTTGCAAACGTTGTTGATGCCTTGCGGGGGTATCCGGGGAACCAATCTTTGGTCAACAACCCCCTTTTAGAACAAGATGTGACGCTTTTGGTCGAGCGCCCCGGCGTCGGGCAGCTAACCCTTTCTCTGCCACGGGTAGCGGTTTCTGATATTTATAGCCAATACTGTGCCACCAGCCCTGAGATTACTCCAAGTCCGTACGACCAAGGGTATTACGGCAACAGCCGCTGCCAGCTCAACCCTGAACAAACGGAGTTTGAAATAGATTGGCCTGCCTGGTATCAAGATGTCTTTCGAGGGGCAAGCTTGATGCTGGTGATTGGTCTGCTGACGGCAGGTAGCTTTGTACTGATTCAAAACCTCGACCGCGAACAGAGACGCGGGACGCTGACCTTTATTCGACTGAGTCCTCGCTCTAGCTTCAATATCTTGAGCGGACAAATTTTAGGCGCTCCGGTTGCTATCTATATAGCCGCCGCCTTAATGCTGCCGCTGCATGTTTTATCAGCAGTGGGGGCAGAAATTTCTTTGGTAGATCTAGGCGCTTTCTATCTGGTACTGGGTCTTAGCGGTTTCTTGTTCTTTAGCCTGTCACTTTTGGTTGGGTTAATTGGTAAAGGACTGGGCGGATTACAGGCTTGGTTGGTAGCTGGTGGCTTCTTTTTATTCCAGCTTGTCATTGGCATGGCCGTTAGCAATGGCGACTTTGGTAGTCCATTTACGCTGCACTGGCTCATCCTCTTTTCGCCTGCCTCGGTTTTACATTATCTGCTGGGCTTTGAGGCGGCGACTTCATCATCTCAGACCTTCGAGTTTGCGGCTTATCGGTTAACGCTTTTGAGCTTTGTCACCCTATTTTGTGTAAACAGCTTGGTTTGGAGCCTCTGGCTATGGCACGCGCTCAAGCGCAAATTTGTCAATCCGCAAGTTCCCTTGATTGAGCGCCGTTATAGCTATTTGATGACGGCTTGCTTTGAGGTTTTCTTGCTGGGGTTTGCTGCTAGCAGCAACTCTTTTCAAGAAGATGTCGTTTTGGTGGCCTTTCTCAATCTGCTGTTTTTAGGCTTGCTGATAGCGGCGCTGCAGCCCTCCCGTCAGGCGCTAGAAGACTGGGCGAGGTTCCGTTTGGCGGAGCGGCGATCGCAGCGCCAAGCTTTACTAAAAGATCTCGTGCAGGGCGAAAACAGTCCAGCGATTTTGGCAATTGGGTTAAATATCGCGATCGCTCTGGGGCTAATGGTGATCTGGACGCTACAGAGGAATATGGCCTCTTCCACCCATGAACTGCTGGGCTATATCGCCTTGGGAAGCCTGATTTTGATTTATGCCAGCATTAATCAAGTCTGGTTCTTGACTCAGGTTAATCGACCTGAGATTTGGTCTATGGGAACCTTGCTAGTGGTGATGGTAGCTCCCCTCTTTGCGCGGTTGCTGCTAGAGGAAGTGGCGGCGTTGGCAAGCGTGCAGTTTTTAGAAGCGGTCGCCGTTCCCTGGCTGATGACACCAATAGGGCAAAGCTATGGCTGGGCTATTTTAAGCCAGTGGTTGCTGTTGATTGTTGTGAACTTAGTCACCCTGCGCCAGCTCCAAAAAGCGGGCGAATCGGGTTCAAAAAACCTGTTAGCTCGGCCAAAGTCAGCTTTGGCGGAAAAGTCTAGCTAAGAATGGGTTCGCCGCCGACATACCTTTACCTACATGGATTTGCTTCTGGCCCTGGCTCTCAGAAAGCGCAGTTTTTGCGATCGCGCTTTTTAGCGCTGGGGCTAACCCTACATATCCCCGATCTCAATCAGGGAGGCTTTAGTGAACTCACCTTGACGCGCCAGATCAATCAGACGCTAGCGCTGTTGACCCATAGCGAACAGGTGGTGTTGATTGGTTCTAGCTTAGGTGGCTTCACCGCTGCTTTGCTAGCCGAACAGCCAGCCCTGGCACAGAAACTGCAAAAGCTGGTGCTCCTTGCCCCGGCTTTTGATTTTTTAGCGCACTGGCTACCCCGTCTCGGCAGCGACTCATTAGCGCACTGGCAGCAGGCAGATTATCTCAATGTTTATCATTACGGCGAACAGCGATTTTTGCCGCTCAAATATGCATTCGTTACCGATGCCCAGCAATACGCAGCCCAACCCTCTAACCCAGCCATTCCTACCCTCATCTTGCATGGACGGCATGACGACACTATTCCCCTTCAGGCGAGCCGCCAATATGCCAGCAATCGGCCTTGGGTGAGGCTGCATGAACTCAACAGCGATCACAGTCTCACTGACGTTCAAGCCGAAATTTGGCAGGTGATGCAAGCATTTTTAGCCTTAGCTGAGCCAGCGTGAACAGCGTTTTAAGCAAATTGGGACATCTGCATAAAAGCTAATGTTGACAATGTAACCATCTCTGATAGATTCATTGCTATCGTCATTAGCGTCTATAACAGCTTGGGGTGTTACCATTTTTCGTTTGGGCACAGCTAAGATCGCAACGAAAAATGGGCTAGATAGTTTTGCGAGCAAGTAGGTACTTTTAAGATGGCTAGCGTGGCAGTGGATCATTCTCAAACCGCTTCTGACTCAATTCGAGCAGAGGCCGCCGCAGGCAGCTTTAGAGCGATCGCTCTGTGGCTTAATGAGTACTTAGTCCCCCAGCAAATTTTTGCCCAAGTACAGGCTGCTCAGCCAGGGTGCCTCAAAATTACGCTCGAATTTCAAAACATTCCGCACCGCGATCGCTTAGTACGTTTTGTTTGCCATCGTATCTGGCACCTCAACTCCGATATCATCGAAGGGGTTCATCTGGTGGCTCGCCAAGCGCAGCAATCGCGGATTCTCTGGCAAGAAAGAGTCCGCATCTCAACCCCAGCCAATCGCCATCAGGCCAAGCGCCCTGCCCCAACCGCAGAGCTACCCCCCCAGCTTAAGCGCTCTGCTAAAGCGGCTAACGGGCAACCACCTCGTAGTCCGCAACAGCAATTCAAGCTGATTCGAGCCTTTTTGCTGAGTGGATCGGCGGCGGCGGCCTTTATTTTGGGTTGTCTGCTAGAAGTTTTGCTGTCGGGTTCAGGGCCATCTTTACCGATTTTTTCTCAGAACCAATCTCGTTCTGCTTTGGTGCAGTCTCCGGCAGTTTCTGAGCAGGCTATTCCTATCACGTTTAACCAAACTAAAATCGATCGCCCCAGCATCGTTGAAGCTGCTTTAGAACCTGTTGCCGTTATTCATCACAATCGCATTGCCAACCAGAGCGATCCCACAGTAACCCTGGTGTTTGGCGGTGAAGTTGATCTCGATAGCCTGCCCTATGGCTCTGTAACGGATGACGCCGCTATTTTAGGTAGCCTAGCCGACTATCAAACGGCGGATGTGGCGATGGTGTCGCTGGGCGATCCCCTAGCGACGTCTGCGACAACGGCTACGGAAAAGTTTTTTGATCGCACCCGCCCGGATGCCGCTGCCGTGCTTAAAAGCGGCGGTATTGACTTGGTAACGCTCAGCAGCGATCGCACGATGGAGTTTGGTGAACAGGGATTAGTCGAAACGCTCGAAACGCTCGATCGCGAAGGTATTTATCGGGTCGGAGCCGGACGAGACAACCGCGAAGCCCGACGACCCGAAATATTAGATGTCAAAAGCCAACGTATTGCCTATCTAAGTTACACCCAAGATGATTTGTTTGCTGCCTATGGTCAGGTTGCAGGGGTTAATGCCCAGGGCAAGCAGCAGGTGGTTGAAGACATTCGCAGCCTGCGAGACAAAGTCGATTGGATTGTGGTGAACTACCGCTGGAGCGAAGAATTGCCCAACTCTCCGGCTGACTGGCAAACAAATTTGGCTCGCTTAGCCATTGACCAAGGTGCCGATCTAGTCGTCGGCCATCATCCCCAGCAAATTCAGGGTGCGGAGATTTATAAGGGTCGCCCCATTGCCTACTCATTGGGCGATTTTGTCTTTGGTGACTATCCTTACGAAGATCACGATACGGCCATGCTGAAGGTGGCTATTCGCGCCAATGAGATGAAGGTTGAACTCCTGCCAGTAGTGATTAAAGACGCCCAGCCTCAAATTGCTCAAGGCAGCAAAGCTGAGTCAATTTTGCAGCAAATTGAGCAGGCTTCGGCCAACTTCGAGCAACCCATGCAGCCTTCCGTGACCTTGGCCATTCAGCCCAAACCTCGGCTGGCTCCCCCGTCGCCATCCCCTGTTGTGCCCCGCAACGTCACTCCCCCTGAACAATTGCAGCAACGAGATGCGGCTGAACCTTTTGTCGCGCCTTTAGAAACGCCAGAGACACAACCAGAGGCTCCCTTTGTCAATCCGGAAGCCGAGACAGGGACAACTGAAGCCCCCCTGCTGGAGTTAACGCCGAGCGATTTAGACCATTGGGGGCCAAAACAGACACCTCAGCCCGTCTTTCCTGCCGAGCCAGAGCGCCAACCAAATCTGTTGCCTTTAGAGACGCCTGCGCCTGAATTGACGACTGAACCCGCTTTAGAAAGACCTATCGAACTTGATGCTTATCACGCGCCTCAGCCTAATATCTATTCGCCTCACCCACCTGCGCTTGAAACTAATTCACCCGGTGCTATTCAACCGTATAGTGAACCGTTGGTTGGCCCCCTAAGTGCAGTGCCTTCTCTGCCAGCGGTTGAACCTAGCCCAGTCACCCCTGTCGCCACGAACCTTGACCAGGGCGTGCCAGAACCGATTGCTATCCAGAAGCCCGATTCCAGCAAGTTTGCCCAGCCGCAACGCTCTGCGGATACTCAGGTGACTCAGGTGACTCTTTTACCTGAGCCGACCGATTTAGGCGTTCCTAACCCAAACACCGAGATAGATAGCCAACCGTAAGCCCTGGTTCTTAATCTGTTATAGATTTGCAAACACTTAGTAACTTTGCTGTCCTCTCCTGAGTTTGCTGCTAAGTTAGCACTGACACGTTTCAATCTAGGGAGTGAACTGGTGTACGCGATCGCCCTTAAACAAGCTCAATATCCCACCTATGTACTGCGCGATCAGGCGGCAGATGCCCGTTTAGAGATTGTGACCGAGCGCGGCGGCTTAGTTAGCCACTGGCAGCTTCAAGGCCGCGATGTGCTGTATTTTGATGCTGAACGCTTTGCTGATGCCAGCAAGTCGGTTAGAGGGGGCATCCCAATTCTGTTTCCTATCTGTGGGAACCTACCTGACAACACATACACCTTAGACGGCCAAAATTACCCGCTCAAACAGCACGGTTTTGCCCGTGACCTGGCTTGGGAGGTCAGCGATCGCGGTACCGATCAAAGCGCTCACCTTACCTTAATCCTCAATAGCAATGAAGAAACGCAGCAGGTTTATCCGTTTGACTTTCAGTTAGCTTTTACCTACCGTCTGCAGGGCAACACCCTGACGATTGAACAACAGGTTACTAACCGCTCAGATCAGCCTATGCCCTTCAGTCTAGGGTTGCACCCTTACTTTCTCACGACCGACAAATCTCAGTTGAAATTTGAAATTCCGTCTAACCGCTACCAAGATCAAATCTCTAAAGACATTCACACCTTCAACGGCGAATTTGACTGGACGGCAGCGGAGATTGACATTGCCTTTTTCAATCTTGAGCGCCCATCAGCCGTAGTAACTAACTACGAACAAGAAACCCGTCTGACCCTGGAATGGAGCGAGGCCTATCCAGTCCTGGTATTTTGGACGGTTGCAGGCAAAGACTACTACTGCCTAGAGCCGTGGACAGGGCCTCGAAACGCTTTCAACACGGGTGACCACCTGATAACGCTGCCGCCCCACGCAACTCAGACCCTACAGGTAAAGCTGACTGCTGAGTTGATATGAGTCTTAACTTTTTGTATGCGTGGCTTCAATGACTGTATGGACATTGCCCCGTGGGGTAAAGTCGGCTTTGACTGTAATTTCAAGCGGATCGCAAGCTGCAATGAGGTCGTCCAAAATTTGGTTGGCAGATTCTTCGTGAGAAATATAGCGATCGCGGTAGCTGTTGATATAAAGCTTCAGGGCTTTAAGCTCAACCACCCGCTGATCAGGAATATACGTCACATCAATCGTCGCAAAATCTGGATATCCCGAAAAAGGGCACTTACAGGTAAATTCTGGCAGCGTAATGTTGATATGATAGCGGCGACCGATACGAGGATTGGGGAACGTAATCAGCCTTCCGGCTTGAATCTCACGCTCTCCATACTTGATCTCTTGCGTAGAATTGGTTTCTGCCACAGCTAGAGGTTGTTCAGTTGAAGGATGCGTCATACCATTTTCAGTTGAATAAAAAACACGGCCAAAAATTGCCATCCTTCATATCTTTACAGATTTATGTTTCTCCTTGACGAATTGTTCTAGGGTTGTTCTAATTTGAACTACCTGATGGAATCTGGGAACCGTCTTTCCTGCTTTTGGTTTTCCAACGCTACCTACTCACCCTTATGAACCCACCCCTCTACTCTGATCCGTCTTTTCAATCAGCCACTCGTTCAGAAGTACCTCACTCAGCGGGTCATACTCCCTCAGTGCCCATTTCAGTTTATCGGGAGCTAGCTGCCGAGCTACAGGCAACCAAGGCAATGATTGACACCCTCCGGACTCGAAATGAGCAGCTAGTGAGGCAGAATCAGCAGCTTCAACAAGAAGTTCATCACTTTGTCCAAGCAACGCTACAGCTTGGGCAATTTGCTGGTGTCGCCGCCCAGTCGCCTGTTACGTCAGAACCGAAGGCCGCGATGACGGCTCCTGCTTCCCCACTGGCTCCTACACCTGAGAAGCGAGGCCCGTTGGTGAAAGCGCCAGAAGCCGCCGCAAAAGGCTCTCCAGAACGGACGGCTAAGCCTGCTTCTGCCGCTCTACAGCCGCTCAAGCCACCTGCGTTAGAAAAACTCTACACCGAGCAGCCGTCTCGACCGACTGCCCCTAGAAAGCTAGAAAGCTCTCCGCGTGAACTCAGCGGTCTGTGGCTAGCAATCTCGATCATCTTCATCGTTACGACTGCTTTTGGGGCTGGCTTTTTGATTATGAAGCCGCTCTTAAACCAGCGCTAAACCTCGGCGGGGCAATGCTTAGTCACCTTCTGATAAAGAACAGTGGCACAATGAAGACAGCTAGTGGCAGATAAAAAGTATCAGGGAATACTGTTTTCACCTTGCTCACCTCGCTACACATAAGGCTGCCGGATAATCTATCGGCAGGATATAGGGAGATTCTGAATTAACGATGAAGAAGATTGAAGCTATTATCCGTCCGTTCAAGCTAGACGAGGTCAAAATTGCCCTGGTGAACGCGGGCATTGTCGGAATGACGGTTTCTGAGGTGCGGGGGTTTGGTCGCCAAAAAGGTCAGACAGAGCGCTATCGGGGTTCTGAGTATACGGTGGAGTTTTTGCAAAAACTAAAAATTGAAATCGTAGTCGAAGATGCCCAGGTGGACATGGTGGTGGATAAAGTGATTTCGGCTGCTCGCACCGGAGAAATTGGCGATGGCAAAATTTTTGTAACGCCAGTTGATGAAATTGTCCGCATTCGCACTGGTGAGAAAAACCTAGAGGCTGTCTGAAGCTCAATATCTAAGTTCATCCCCGTAGAGACGATTTGCGAATCGCCCCTACGGGGTCGATTGCGCTTATGCTAGAAGACTGTGGTGCTACGACCGCTTCAGGTTTGTCTAGGCCAAAGCGATCGCCTGTTGGCGAATAGCCGTTAAGTTTTGGATTAAATTGTGACGAATATGCTTTTCGATCAGGGCAACGGGCATGGCCAAGGGCGGCTGTACGGTTAGCTCGTAGCACAAATAGGTATGATTAGCTCCCTCAGCCTCATCAGCGGGAACCAGCCGCCAGCAACCTCGAAAGGATTTAAAGTCTCCTTCAACCATGGAAAAGCCCAGTTCGTTGGGGTAGTTTTCCTCCATATCCAGAACTACTCTGGCGCAGAACTGAATATTGAGGAAGCACTGGGTACCGATTTGCTCTAGCCGGATTTTGCCTTCTGGTGCCGCTAGCCGCACACTTTTAGAAAGATTGGGAATAAAGTCTGAGAGATGCTCATAATCGGTGAGCACCCGCCAAACCTGCTCTAAAGATTGGGGAATGTGAATCTTCGCGCAAATTCGCCGCTGCCGACCTTGCAGCTTTTCGGTGACGACTTCAACATTTTCAGCATCTGCTAGATCTGCTGTTGCGGTCAGCGCCGGGGATAAGTATTCAATTGGCTGATCTGGTTGTGGTGTCAAGGTCATCCCTCAGCCATCTCCTCTGTATAAGTATACATACCCAGCAGAGCGATTCAACTACGGACTCAACTGTGTATTTTATGGTGAACTGCTGGAAAAAGTATTCCGTTATGACTTTTTCTAACATGCCCGCTTCTGGGGATGGGCTGATCAATTTGAGCTTGAAGAAACGGTGGAGGTTAAAAACACGCTGCTGAGTCTGCCGCGATCGCCTCAAATCTCAGCTAGGATAAACCATCACAGCTTAAATTAATGGTCAGCGCCTAAATCAGCCACCTCTCAATGGGTTAGAACACAAATTAAAGTTATGGTTGAGCTATCCACCACCGCTCCAGTCATCGGTACGGTCAAGGGGCCCGGTGATAACAGCAATCAATACGTTTTTATTACCGCTAACAATCGCCAAGTCAAAATTGGTGAGTTTGTTTACTATGCAGCCCACGGCTCGACAGTCGAGACACTGCAAATTTTAGGTAAGATTTCGGCGCGTCGCTTAATCGATCATCTACCCGATCGCATTTTTGCTGATACCGAAATTAGCCCTGAAACGATCGCCGCCCTAGTGGGTTTCGCCTATCCTAACCCCGAAATCTACGAAATCACCGTTGATGTCATTGGCTATTTTCATCGGGCTTTAGGTTTTATTAACCCGCGCATTACCCCCGATCCGGGCGCTAAGGTTTACCTGGCGGATGATGAGGTGCTGCGCCAGGTGGTTAACAAACGCCAGCCAGGGGAAGTTGGAGCCGCCCATGTTGGCTCATTGCTGCTACGTCCCGGCAATGCAGTGCCCGTAGCGCTAGATGTGAAAGAACTGGTCAGTACCCACATGGCGATTCTGGCGGGAACTGGTTCGGGTAAGTCTTATACGGCTGGCGTCCTGATTGAAGAGCTGTTGCGGCCTTATAATCGAGCAGCCGTGCTGATTTTTGATCCGCATGGGGAATATGGCACGCTCTCGGATATGCGGGGGCATGACCGCTTTAAGGCTGACGATGGCTATAGCCCTGAAGTTCAGGTTTTAACGCCAGACGATATTCGGATTCGCATGTCGTCGTTGGATTACTACGACGTGCTGACCTTATTGCCTGATATGAGCGATCGCCAGCAGTCTATCTTAAACAAGGCTTTTGGTATTTTGCGCAAGCATCGCAATGGTCAGTATCGCTGGGATGTGCAAGATTTGATTTCAGCCGTTTATGAAGCCGATCGCACCACCGATGACGAAGGCAATGAAAAAACGGGTTCTTCGGCTCCGGCGATTGAGTGGAAGCTAGAGCGATTATCGCGATCGCAGTATTTTCACCGGGTTGATCACCTAGCACCCAAAGACCTGTTTGAGCCGGGTCAGGTAACGGTGCTACAAATGAGCGAAATTAGCCAGGAAGAGCAGCAAGTTATTTGTGCCGCCGTGCTGCGGCAGTGTTACCAGGCTCGCCTTGGCACCGAGAAAGCCCAGCTTTCGGCGGAAGATGAAAACTATCTCCCCTACCCCGTCTTTATTTTGATAGAAGAGGCGCATCGGTTTGCCCCCGCCCATGAACCTTCGCGCTGCAAGCAAATTTTGCGTACCATTCTCAGCGAGGGGCGCAAATTCGGCATGGGGGTAGGGTTAATTACCCAACGCCCTGGCAAGCTCGACGCCGATGTGCTTTCTCAGTGCATGAGCCAGTTTTTGATGCGGATTGTCAACCCAGTTGACCAGGAAAGCCTGAAATATGGGGTAGAGGCCGCTGGACGTGATTTGTTGCAAGAGCTACCAGCCCTCACTAAAGGGCAGGTGATTATCTCAGGAGCTTGCATTAATACCCCGGTTTTGTGCCAGGTACGACAGCGACTTACTACCCACGGTGGCGAAACGCTCAACGCCCCCGATGAATGGCAAAAACATTTTCAGCAGCATCGTCAGCGATCGCGCCAGATTGAACAAGCTCCGGTTGCGCGTCGTCCTGCGGCTGAAACCTTTGAAGGCATTAGCATTGATTAGGTATGCCTGAACCGTCTAAGCTGTTGCGCAAGCTCAGCCAGCAGTTGTTTACTGATCCAGTAGACCAGAGCCAGTTTGTCGCTGCTTTGGTGACGCCTCAGCCTTATCCGGCTGCAATTCTTTGGACCCAAGCCCGTCCCGTCGTCTCTCCGTTTGAGTGCCTTGCTCCTTTGGTTTGGCAACCTGCCTTTGTCGATCGCTTAGTGAGCGAATCACAGCCCGGTCGCCAGCCGCTACACGCCGCTGGCAGCTTTTACTGTCTTGATTTTTCTTCGGTATTTGCTGCCTCAGTCATGCTGGCGATCGCGGCACCGATGCCTACCGTCCTCGATTTTTGCGCCGCCCCAGGGGGCAAAAGCTTGTTTAGCTGGGTGGCGCTCAAACCGCAGCAGCTACTTAGCAATGAAGTCATTCGCAAGCGGCTGAAAATTCTGATTGCCAACCTCAAACGCTGTGGGGCACAAGGGGCGATGGCGCTGAATTTGGATCCGGCTGTGCTAGCTCAGCGCCTGCCTCAATCTGCTGACTTAGTCATTGTTGATGCACCCTGTAGCGGTCAATCGCTGCTGGCTAAGGGAGAAAAAGCCCCCGGTTGCTTTCATCCGGTGACGATCAATAAAAATGCCAATCGGCAAAAGCGCATTTTGGCAGAAGCTGCTAAAACAGTTGCGCCCCAGGGCTATTTAGCCTATATGACCTGCACCTATTCGGTGGCCGAAAATGAACGGGTTGGGGAATGGCTTGTTAACAAATTTCCGCAGTTTCAACCCGTTACAGTCCCCTATTTAGGTTCTTACCAGTCTAAGCTAACGGCCTTGCCCTGTTATCGCCTCTGGCCGCAACAAGGTTTAGGAGCCGGAGCTTTTACGCTATTGCTGCAAAATACAGCCTCAGGTACCCCTCAACCCCTTAGCCCCGACTTTCTGGCCCAGCAGGGACGAGTCATTTATCCCTATGAAGACAGACGGTAGGTAGCCCCTACTGTGACTGTAGGCGTTCGACCTGTTGCAGAGCCGCTTCGCTGTTTTGCCGATAGGTATTGACTCGATCTTGAGCCGTGGGGTAGCGGCTATCGGCTGGGGTGACTTCTGCCATCAAATCTGACGCCCGCTGCCAGCGGCTAGCCAAATCCAGCCATTCTGCAGCCGTTTGAGCAGCTTGGCCATCGACGGCGGCTTCTTCGGCTAGCCGCACTGCCTGCACAAAGGGATCTGTGTTGGCCGCACTGGTGGGTGGAGGATCAGCGGTGGCGGGTACCGATGGCGAAACGGGAGGAGTCTCAGGCAGATCGGTTGCGACGGGGGGTGGGCTGTCACTTGAGCGATCGCTGATAAACCGACTGCCCAGCCAGTCTTTTGCTACCCAGCCCAGTAAGAGCAAAAACAGACAAAGGCTAGCACCCCCCAGTAAGCCTCGCCAAAAATACATCTGCTTCAGGTTTTTGCGAGACGTCGATTGGGTGGGAAAAGGCGATCGCGGTTTCGGCGCTTTGCGATCTTCTAGCCAGCGCTGTAGCAAATGCGGTTTCTTCAGCACAACTAGCTCAGACCAGAGCAGCTGATTTTCGGGATCGCGGTTGATTTCTTCTAACCAGAGCAGTTGCTGCTCGCGAACAAGGCGGGCGTTGACATTGACTTTGCTAATGTTGCGCGGACTCAGAGACTCTAAAATATGGCGAATCCGTTCAACCGTGGCTGCTTGCTCAAGCTGCTCTGCTGTTTTGGCTTCGCAGAGGAGTTGCAAGGCTCCATCTGCCAACATGGCCCGCGTGCGGATGCCTTCGTCTGCAAGTCGGTCGTTGAGAATTTGGATAATGGCCGCCACGCTGCCTTTGCGGGCTTGGCGAGTAATGTCGTCAATTGATTGAGTCATAATCCGCTCAATAGCCGCTCATAGATGCTACGATATCGCCCTAAAACTAAATACAGCCTCTCAGTTCGGTTGAGGGCTAGCCTCAAGCGCCTGGAGATGAGAACAATCGTTAAATCGGCGAATCTGCCAGAGTTCAGTATTATATCGAGTTTGATCGGTGAGATCCCAGCGATCGCAATCAATCCAAAACTCAAACAGGCTGGTGTGAGCTATAGCAATTTGCCAACTGCGATCGCTGCCTAAAAGGTTGGCGATTAGATGCTGTAGCAAACCACTATGGCTGACAATCCAAAGGCGATCGCCGTTACCATGCTGCCCAAACAAATGGTTGAGAAAGACATGGCTTCGCTGCCTCACTTGTTCCGGCGATTCCGCCTGGGGAATGGGTAGCCAGTCTAAGGTACTGAGTAACTGCTGGCACAACTGAGGATACTGCTTTTGGGCTTCTGTCCAGGTTAAACCCTGAAAAATTCCTTGGTGACATTCTTGCAAGTTGGTTTTAGCAATCAACGGTATAGCTGCGGGCAAAAACGAACGGAGCATTTCAGCCGTTTGCCAAGCCCGTTTGAGAGGACTGCTATAGATACAGGTAGGGTTCCAGCTTTGGCTTTGTAAGTAGCTGCCGAGCTGCCGAGCCTGAGCTTGCCCCATCGCAGACAAAGACGAATCTGCCTGCCCCTCCATTTGCTGCGTCTGGTTCGCAACCGACTGAGCATGGCGAATGAAAAGCAATTGCAAAAAGGGCATGACAGGTCTAATTTTGCCGCTTACCGCTAGAATTACAGACAGTTAATGTTTTGTTTAAGCGCCATCGTTAACTACAGTTAGGCTGATGACGAGCAAACGTTTTACTGTAGCTGTTTATATTAGGTGACGAATGCTGCTGAAATCTACTACTCGGCACATCCATATTTATACGGCAGAGATTCAGGACAACGAGCTGATTCCCAGCGACAGCGTGCTGACCTTAGATGTGGATCCAGATAACGAGTTCAACTGGTCAGAAGAAGCGCTGCAGCAGGTCTATCGAGAATTTGATCGATTGGTTGAAGCTTACAACGGGGCAGAGTTGACTGACTACAATCTGCGTCGGATTGGCTCTGACCTAGAGCATTACATTCGCGGCTTGCTACAAGGGGGGTACCTGAGCTACAACCTCAAAAGCCGCGCCGTCAATTACAGTATGGGGCTACCTCAAGTAGTCGCCGATGCTAAAGCTGAGTAGTTGAACTTTAACGTTACCTTTGGGCCACGGTGATTTACTGCCCTAATCACAGTTGTCAGGCCGCTAATCCTGAAGCCAACCAATTTTGTCAGGTCTGCCGCACGCCTTTGCCGCACCGCTATTTGTGGGCGGTGGGAGCTGGGGTGCCGTCACTGGCGGTAGGAAATTTACTAGGCGATCGCTATCAGCATCAGCAGTCTCAGATTTTTTTAGATACCCAACCCGCCTTTCCGCCGACGGCGGAGGGGCAACTGCCTGCCTGGGTGATTCCGTATCTGCACCTTTCGATTTATCCGCGCCACATGCCGCGACCTTACAGTTTGCAGCCAGTGGCGCTAGAGGATGGGTCGGTTCATTCGGTTTTGCTGCTTGAAGAAGCAGCGATCGCCAGCTATGCGCAAAAGCCGGATCACGCACCACAACTTTTGCCTGCTTTGGTAGAGGCTTGGACGACTGCTACAGCTTTGGTTCAGCTTGACTGGCTGTTTCAGATTGCTCAACTGTGGCAGCCTTTCCATGCTGAGCGTGTTTTGCAGACGCTCATGATGCCTGCTCTGCTGCGCGTTGAGGGCGCTAGTCTGCGTATTCTAGAGCTTCAGCCTGATACGGAAACGCAGTCAAGTGCGGCAGCGCTGGTTGGCTTAGGCGATGTTTGGCAGCCTTTCGCCGATCAAGCCCAAAGCGCGATCGCCCCTTTTCTCAACCAGCTTTGCCAGCAGTTAAAGCAAGGCGTTTTTCATAGCCCTGAACAACTGGTTGACTGCTTGAATCAGGCGATTCAGCAAAGTAGCCAGCGCCAGCAGCTCACCTTTGATTGGGCAACTTACACCGATCAAGGCCCCACGCGCCAGCGCAATGAAGATGCCTGCTATCCGGCTAGCGGCACCGTCAGCCAGCAAACGGTGACTTCGTTGGCGGCTGGCCGTCAACCGCCTCATAAGCTAGTCGTTGTGTGTGATGGCATTGGCGGCCACCAAGGGGGGGATGTTGCTTCTAAGCTGGCCATTGCCACGGTTGAAAAGGCACTCACCTCTTTTTTGGCTCAAGCCACCGTAGAGACGCCTGCAGCGATCGCGCTTGAAATCGAAAAAGCAATCTGTCAAGCCAACGACGAAATTGCTCGTCGCAACGATAGCGAAGGTCGTCAGGCTCAAGAGCGCATGGGCACAACAATCGTGCTGGCGCTAATCTATGGCAATGATTTGTATCTTGCCCATGTGGGAGACAGCCGAGCTTATCACGTCAGCCCGCTGAGCTGCCGTCAACTAACGTTAGATGATGACGTGGCGGCTCGTGAGGCCAGGTTGGGCTATAGCCTGTATCGGCAAGCGCTCTATCAGCCAGGGACGGGGTCATTGGTGCAGGCTTTGGGCATGACTTCTTCTAAAAGCCTTTATCCCACCGTACAGCGCTGGGTGCTAGATGAAGATGCCGTCTTTTTGCTTTGCTCTGATGGCTTAAGCGACAATGACCAGGTAGAAACTTTTTGGGCCACCGAACTTCTGCCCGTGTTAGTTGGGCAACGGCAAGTGGCAGCGGCTGGTCAGCGGCTGGTTGAACTGGCGAATACCCGAAACGGCCATGACAACGTCACCGTTGGCCTGATCCGGGTGCGGGTGGCTCAGCAGCCCAGTACCGCAGTTGAACCGACCTTAGCAACGCCTCAACCGTTGTCAGATCGTTTGGGAACTGAAACAACCGCGCCCCTCAATTCGCCATCGTCTACGGCAACTGCGCTGTCCGCTCCAGTTCAATCAGCCGCGCCGCGATCGCGGCAATCCATGGGCTGCTTAGTTGGCAGTCTTTTGGCTCTCAGTGCGATCGCCGGAACGCTAGTTTTGCTATTAGGCCCCGCCCTGAGGCGACCCACTGTTTCGGGCGAAACAACAGCATTTGAAAACGCTGATTTTGCCGCTGTCGCCACAGGGTTATCACGCTGGCCACCGTCGCTTAACTCGGCTCCTGCTGTAGATTTGAGCGTTGGTCGTTTTGTACAAATTAGCCAGGGACGTTCGGCCAGTCCGGCTGAAGCTGCCCTGATTTTGCAAAATGAACCTGGAAATTCTGTTAATGCCTCTTTACCCGCTTCTGCAAATCCTGCGAGTATAGAAGGCATAATTCCGGCTGGCGGTATTTTTCAAGTTGTGGGTACCCAGGTCGCTGCCGATCAAACTGAATGGGTGCGATTGAGAGTGTGTTCTATTCCCTCTGGGGCAACGCTGGGTGATCGGCCTAGCGAGTCAGGTTCCCTGCCAGGACAATTGCCCCCACCAGCTCCGGCTGAATTGCTAAATTTGCTGCAACCTGGTCAGGAAGGATGGATTCAAGTATCTGCGATCGCTTCTGGGGTTCAACCCCTTTCGAACTTGGGTGTCTCGCAGCGAGGGGTTTGCATCAACTGACGGCTAGAGTTATCTTAAGCGTCTTATCGTAGATATTTAGACCGAACAATCAGGCTGGTAGCTTTGATGCCTTCGTCCGACAATCTCTGCCTCAGACTCGCGATCGCTCGACTGACCACGGCTGATCCTGAGCACTACGCTATTTGGGTTGTGGAGTCACCCCATCCGGGGGGATATTTTCATCATGACTGTGTTTGGAGTGCAGCCCTCACCCAAGCCTGGAACAGTTGGCAGCAGATGTTTTCGCTGCGAGGTCTACCGGATGTGCCCCATGTTCCTTCTGTCTACGTGCCCAGTTTTGTGCTCGAAGCGCTCAACGATGATGATGAAGAGTCTGCTGGGCAACCGCGTAGCTACAGTAGCCGCTTGATGCAGCATTTGGGGGTAAATCTCTGGCAATGGCTATTTGAAGGCCCGATTCAGCGTAGCCTCGATCAAAGCTTAGGCATTGCGATGGGGCAAAATAAATCCCTGCGATTGCGTTTAGAAATTCGCGATCCAGATTTGATTGCGTTGCCGTGGGAAATCATGCAGCAGCAGGCCGGACGGCAGGCGTTGTCGCTGAGTCAACAGGTTTTGTTTAGCCGTACCACCAGCGATGTTGATCCGCTGCCTGAAGTAGAGCTAGATGCGTCGCTGCGGGTGCTGCTGGTGCTAGGGCAAGACGAAAATATTACGGCTGAGGTCACAGCGCCTCAGCCTGAGCGCAAACCCATCCTCAAGTTACAAGAAGAGGCCATGGCGCTAAAAGACTTGCTAGAGCGGGGTACCTCCGGTATTCGCAGCGCGTCGGCAGGCAGTGGCGCTCCGGTGGTTTGCCAGGTTGATACCCTGCTACAGCCCGATCCAGCGCAGCTGATCAAAGCCCTAGAAAACGGTATTTACAACGTCTTCTTTTATGCGGGGCATGGGGTACCCGCCCCCGATGGCGGCTTGCTGTTTTTACAGCCGACGGCAACGCTTAACGGCACAGAACTGGCTCAGGTACTGACCCGCTGCCATGTCAAGTTAGCCGTTTTTAACACCTGTTGGGGCGCTCAGCCCGACCAAACTCTCCAGCAAACCATTCCTCGCAGCAGTTTGGCGGAGGTGTTGCTGCATCACGGGGTTCCGGCGGTTGTGGCCATGCGAGATTCCATCGCTGATGAGGAAGCGCTCAGCTTTATTCAGGTGTTTGCCCAGTCTTTAATGGATCGTCTACCTGTCGATCAGGCGGTGGCGATCGCCCGTCAGCATCTGCTCACTCTCTACAAATTTAACCAACCGGCCTGGACGCTGCCCGTGTTGTATATGCATCCAGAGTTTAACGGTGAGTTGCTCAACCCGGTGCGCGAAGAAATTACCCGCTTACCCAGTGATACCAATCTTGGCCCGACCCATCGACCGCAGGCAGTTTTACGAGCCATTGATGGGCCTGAAGACGTTTGGCCGATTTATGGCGGACTGATGCGGGTGGGACGCTTGGCCGACAATGATCTGGTGATTGCAGAGCCTTGGGTTTCGAGTAAGCACGCGGAGATTTTTTGTCGGCGCACAGTGGCGATCGCTGATGGTCAGCGCCAGACTAAAAACATGGCTTATTTTTTGCGAGATTTTTCTCGCAATGGCACCTTTTACCGTAGCGATGAAGGCTGGAGACAGGTGCAGCGACAAGAGGTGCCGCTAACCTCTGGAACGCAACTGCGCTTTGGCAGTTCTAAAGGGCGACTGCTGGAATTTGTGATTGAAGGTGCGTCCCCCTCTCCTCAGACATAGGCTATTTAGCTTAAATTAGCCATAGTTACGGAACTGATTGAACTGGTGGTGTAGTTTGATTCTGTCACCGCTGTTCCATCAGTGTTCTCTATGGATTCCGTCATGGTTAAGGACTCATCACAACAACCTACTTTCCACTCTGCTCAAACCCAGGCTGAGCTAGAAATGCTGCATACCGTCTTAGAAAATCAACGCACCTATCCCTGGAATCCCTACGGGATAGAAGTTGAACCTTATTTTTCTGAGCTAGAAGCCGAAGCCCAACAAAACGAACTCAACGCCGTCAGCAACGGTATTGGCTGGCAGCAGCTTGCCAGTACGCTAGACGAACTCTGGGCACCCGCTTCTCAAGCTTTAGCCGCCGACTTGGCGCAGCGATTTTGCGATCGCGTTCCGGCTTCTTTTTTAGAACAGATTGCCCAGCGGGCTCACCAGGTGGCTGCAGAAAACCAGTCTTTGCTACAGCAGCTCATTTATTGTGTTCAAGATATCTTGACGGCGTGGGATAGTGCCGATTTGCAGGTAATGGCACGTCCGTTGGCGCTTGCCATGCGGGATGGACACGGCGAGGTGGTTGAAGTGACGCTGCGCTCCGTGCGCCAAGAAAATTGGCAGTCTCTTTCGGAAATAGAGCAGGCTCGCTTGAGTTTAGCGATCGCTCGTTATGCGCTAGGTCAGCTAGACAGCGCCGCCTAGCGTTTTAGTCCTTCATGGCGGTGACTGACCGCAGGGTGCTTCTTCAACCGGTTAGAGCCGCGCAATTGCGCGGCTCTAACCA
>NZ_JBQLZL010000088.1:0-9447 GCF_052168255.1 Almyronema sp.
ACAGCCAGAGATGCTTGCAAGCCTAACCCTTCTTTTTGACCCTCAGCGATCGCAGTTTCTAGAAATTGTTCTAGAAATTGAGGGCGATCGCGTCGCCTCAGCCAAAATCTTTAACCGTAGATCGAAGTAGAGCGAATCAGTAAAATCTCTAGTTTGCCGTCCGGAATCAATTGAAGACATTCTGAAGATTACCAGCAACCAGAGAAAACTTGCTTAGGCTAGAACAAATTTTACCTAGCTCTGGCAAGCGATCGCGGTCTTTACCCCAAAAATCCAGCCCCCAATCCATCCTTTGAGGCGACCTTGTGACGGATGCAGCAAATCATACAGCCCCCTACTACGCCCGCAAACTTTACGCCTTTCTCCGCTCTGCCAAACTTAGCCACGCCGCCATTGAGCAGTTAAATCTAAACTGTCTTGATCCCCTTTCAGCCCTAGAAACCTGGTGGAGTGCAAGCGAACAACCTCAAAGCATTGGCCAGCAAATTGAAGCGATCGCGGCTTCTTCAGATCGGGTCAATCTTCACGCTACTGCTGCTCAAGGCGATCGCGTTTCGATTCGTCACCCTATCAGTGGCGAACCTGGCACCGTCTCTCCCAAACCAGCGTTTCCCACCATTCCTGCTGATATTCTGAGCGTTCTCCGCCGTGAATCAGATGCTCAAAAGGTCTTTGCTTGGTTTTGGCGGTTCTATCCAGAACTTTGGCTTAACCCTCAAGGTGAAACCTTGGCAGATGGGTTGCTGTATCCCGCTCACCTAGTTTTACCCGACTGTCCTCTGCACAGCTATCAAGCCACTGTTTCAGCCCTCACAGGCGCGAGATTTCCCAATGGCTGGCAGCAAGAAGAATCCCCCGCGCATCCCTACTTGCTCATCTTCACCTTTTCCCCCATTCAGGACTTCATCAAAGCCTCGCGCAAATTTCTAGATTTTTGGGCAGGCTCTTACCTGCTGCACTACCTCAGCGCCCGCCTTTGCTGGCATATCGCTCAAAAATACGGCCCTGACGCCATCATTGTGCCATCGCTGTGGGGACAAGACATCTTCGACGCTTTTTGGCTTGAACATCACCCAGGAACGGAGTTTGCTGATGTTTTGAAAACAATGTTCAAGACCATTGGCGACCAGAAAACTCCGGTAGAGCGGTTTACAGACGGATTATCTACCAGCCTTAGCACCGCCGGATTTCCCAACGTGATTACGGCCTTGGTTCCGGGACTAGGTGCGGCCAAAGAGCTAGGCGACGAGCTAGCGGATGTCTTGCAGGCTGAGTGGATAGCGATCGGTGAGAAAGTGCGCGATCACATCCGCCACAAAGTCAGTCAAGAAGCCGCTGCTATTTTAGACAATCAGTGGGATGCATTTTGGACTGAAATCAAAGAAGGCTTGCCTAAAGGCGAACCCAGTAAACCTTATAAAAGTGACTTAAGCAAATGGCGATCGCAGCGCAACCAGCATAATCAGCAAACTTATCCCACTTGGGAATGGTGCAAACTTTGGGATGTGCAGCTCAAAAATGCCTGGGAACCCTACTGGGCGGCTGTTCCGCTCGGTGATCCTAATCAGCCACTTTCTGTCTCAAAAGCCAACGGCCAGTTTGAAGCCGCCTGGAAAAACGCCCAAAGTGAACTGTCGCAAGCCTGGGTTGAGATTCCTAGCACTGCTGAAGAACACACCTTTGATACCCTCAATGTCGGTAGCTGGTGGGGCAGCTTTCAGCAGCGCTTACGCATCGCCATTCAAACCGTCAAAAACACCCGCACCTGGAACATTCCCATCGCACCCGGTGAGCGATCGACCATCTCCGGCCAGTACAGCGCGGTTCACCCCAATCTGAACTACCGAGTCGTCAACCGTCGCGGCGCAGACCAAGATTTTCGCGAAGGAGGCGGTCTGCCGGAAGGCTCGATGCGGCTATTTTGGCTGCTAATGGCAAAAGCTTATCCCGGTCTGTTCAGCGGCTCTGAGCGGTTGAATGCCTTGGAGCTAACTAAGCGGATGGCGTGGATCTATGGTGATGTTGCAGACGCTTTAGGAATTCCGGTTCAAAAAACGATTAAACGAATTACAAAACACAAGCGTTTGCTGAATCAAATTGAAATCGATCATGTTGAGAGATTTTTATACGATCGCTTTGTGCGCTTTCCTAATTTGAGTTCGATCGCGGCTGCCCGATTCATTCGTGATGATTCTGAGATCGTGCGGAATTATTGCCGGGACTTAGAGAACGCGATCGCAGAAGCCTTTGACTCTAAATATAAACGTATCTTTCGGCGAGTCGCTCGCATCCGTCCGGGGCATATTCCTCAAACCGATCGGCACATCAATCCTAAGTCTCGAAAGCGGGACTATCTAAATGGCGTTATGTTTTCAGCTAAGTGGTTGGCTGAAGATTTGGGCTTAGGTTTAGACCAAACGCAACAGCTCAGAGGTTTAGTTGAGAAAGTTCATCACGACAATGGCTTTAAAGAGGGCAGTCCCTCAGACTGGTGGGCGATCGTCCTAGCCGACGGCGACGGCATGGGGCAATACATCTCCGGTAGCAAGCTAGAGAAATACCGGGCCTATATCAACCAAAATCTAGTTCCCGAAATCCCTGGTTTAGCCGAGCTTTACAACACGGACAAACGGATGGGGCCAGCCACCCACATCGGCCTCAACCGCGCCCTGCTGGATTTCTCTAATCGTTTAGTTCCCTATCTCACCGAAAAACGCTTTTGCGGCAAAGTGATCTACAGCGGCGGCGATGACGTCATGGCCGTGCTGCCAATTGAAGATCTGCCAGATTATCTGCGATCGCTGCGATCTGCCTGGAGCGGAGCCGCCGATCCTGGAGATGAGTTTGACCACGGCGATGGCTACTGGCGACCCAAGCCTGAGAAAAAACTCAAAGGCTTGCCCAACCGTCCCCTCTTCACAATGGGTTGCACCGCCACCATGAGTATGGGTGTGGTGATTGCCCACAAGTCTGTGCCGCTGCCGACCGTTTTAGAGAACCTATGGGAAGCCGAGAGCGATCGCGCTAAAGAAATGGTAGGCAAAGATGGCCTCTGCTTTCGGGTGATCTACAGCGGCGGCAATGTGCTAGAAGCCCTGATGAAAGGACATCTGCTAGATCAATGGGCGGCGGTTAGTCACCACTACGACGACAAACTCAGCCCCCTGCTTTATCGTTTAGCTGAAGAACTGCCTAAACGCGTGGATGTCAGTCATCCCGATCTGTTTCCGCTAGCTGCCCAGGTGATTATGAAGCGGCGAGACAGCGATCGCCAACTGAGCGGCGTTGAAGTCCCTCTCCAAGAATGGCTAACAGCCTGGGCACAGTGGGCACAAGCTGCCGCTAGTTCTAACCCTGATAAGCCGGGTGCAACTTCAGAAGACATCGGATATCTCCTCCGTTTCACCGCTTTCTGGGTAGACAAAATGGTGCAGCGTCAGAAGTGGCGACACCCTACTGAAGACGCCCCTAGCCATGCTTCAGAATTAGCCACGGCAGGGAGGTAAATCATGCACTGGTTTAGCGTTACCCCCCTAGATGTTTTGCTATTTCGAGAAGCCAAGCCCTTTAGCCTGGGTGAGGGGGCTTGGGCCAAGGGTCTGTTTCCGCCGATGCCGATTACCGTCTTTCAAGCGATGCGATCGCTGCTGCCAGACTATGGCGATCGCCAAGACGATCGGCGTCACGACCTCGAATTTTTAGGGCCATTTTTGCAAGATCCTAAAGGAAATCTCTGGTTGGCAACGCCTAAAGATCTTGTCGGCGTTCGCCGTCGGCAAGAAGGTGATGAAGAACCCAAGCCCGATCAGAAAAAAGCTTCTGACCAATGGGAGCAGCTTGTTCGGCTGCAACCGACAGCACCCGACGGGGTGCTGGGCTTCAGTGAGCGATCGCTGCCGCCGATGGTCTTTCCTCCCCTGGATGAAAATCAGTATGTGTGTGGCAAGCCAGATGATTGGATACGTGCCGACGTGCTGGCGGCTTATTTGGGCGGGCAAGCCGTGTTTGATCGGCCTGCGCCGATAGCGGAGCCTTGGTTAGGCGGCGATCCGTGGGATGTACAAATTTTGCCCCATATATACATGAAAGATGAGGCGCGGCAGGTGCGCGAGGCCGATGGCTACTTTACCGAAGTCGCTGTGCGGATGGAGCCAGGTTGGGGCTTTGTGGTTGGCATTGCAGAGCGATCAAACGCAAAGAGTCCCTTCAAAGAAATAAAAAAAGCGGTGGTTCGGCTAGGGGGAGAAGGACACAGGGCGATCGCCTCCCAAATCTCGGTGCCTGAGCAGTGGCAAACTTTGCAGCCCTTTGAAAAACCTCAGCAGGAAAAATCGCACTCGGCCTACGTGCTAACGCCCGGTCTGGCTCAAACGGAGGCTGACAAACCTCTTTACGGCCTTTGCCCCCACGACTGGCGCGGTACTGTCAAAGGCTGTGCGGGCGATAAACAACTGTTGTGGGGCGGTGTGCGGCAAGTCTGGCGGCGACGCAATCCCAAAAAACCGGATGAGCGATCGCCGGAGTTTGGGCTGTTGCCGCAGCGGGCGTTTGTGCCACCGGGAACGGTATATGCCTTTGAGGGGCTACCGCAGACGCAGCGGTTGCTGCTGGCTGAGAGTAGTCAGCAGCACAAGATGTTTAAGCAGCACAAGATGTTTGAAACTTTGAACTACGGCAAACTTTTGTGGGGAACTAGACCAGCATGAGTAGATTTCGCTTGGGCTATCTGTATGCACTTTCGCCGATCCATCCGGGAGGTGAGGGCGACCTCGGCAATATCTTGGATATTGTGCGCGAAACCCATACCAACTTTCCCTATATTCCCGGTTCCTCACTGCGGGGCTGTTTACGCGATGAGGTGAGGTATTGTGGTTTACTCAAAGCCGACGCTATCACCAATCGCCTGTTTGGCGACGAACTCGATACTAGCACCGGCAAGATGGGCGTTCACCAGGCTTGGTTTGGAGATGCTCGATTGCTTTGGGTGCCGATGCGCACAATGGAACTTGAAGGCAAAGGCGACGTGTTTACCTGGGTGAGTTGCCACACACTGATCCGAGATCATGCCTTACTCTCTGGGCAGGGGCATAGCTTACCGGAACTACCAGATACTCCGGTGGGTACGCGCACAGGCACCTACTGGGTCGCTGACTCTCAAATTACCGTTGGCGCTATGCCACATGGTCTTAGTGAAGCAACGGCACTTCCTAAATGGGCAACCTCTTTAGACGGTGAGGTGAAATCCACTTGGGATGACTGCCGAATTATTTTGTCAGATGATGATTTTGACGTGCTGATGGAACACGCGCTCTGGACGCAAATCCGCAACAAAATCACGGCTGAGGAAGATGCTAACGGCAAAAATCAGCCCGGTTCAGCAGAGGTTTTTTGGACAGATATTTGCATTCCCAGAGATACCCTCTTGTATTTTGCTTGGGGCTACCGCAAAGATAAGCCTATTCTGGAAAGCGATCATGACGCTTTAATGTCTGTTGTGAATGCGCTCTTCCAGGTGGGAGGTCAGGCGAATGTGGGTCGTGGCTGGGTGCAGGGCTGGGTTGCGAACGACCAGCCACCTGAAAATCTCAAAGACCCTGTTGAGACACTAGAGTCTGACTCCTCTAATGCAGAGATTCCAACCCTGACTGGAGCTGAAGTCTGAGATGAGCAGAAACAAGTATCAGAATCAAACAGGCCGTTCTAAGCGGAACAAAGAAGCCTCACTCAAGTCTTCACCCGCTGCCTCTTTTTCTAATGACACCGCTAAGAGCAACGCCTCTCAGCAGCGCCCGTCAGGAGTCAAGTCACCTATTCAGCCTTTGCAGCCTGAGCAGATGAGTTTAGAGGCGTATCGTCATATTCAGGAATGTTTGCAAACCAAGGAAGCTGCCTATCTTCAGAAAGAAGATGTGACAGCAGTGGTGCAACTGGCTCAACATCTTAGAGTCTTTGGGTTGCTCTCAGCCGTTGGCTATGTCAGACATGCCAGAGAGGGCAAAATTCGAGAGCGAATTCGTCCGATGTGGCTACCTTTGCTGTGGCGATTAGTCTGCGGCGACCAAAAGCTGCCCTCAGATGAAAAGCAAGCTCGGCAAACGCTGATGAACGCGACCTACACCTTATCCACTCAAAATCCGAAAGGATACATGGTGAAGTGGCGTCAGGCTTTGAAGCTATCGAATCACTGGAATTTTTGGGCACGGGCTTGTCAAGTAGAGGACGCTAATGAATCAGGCACCGAAGACAGCAACACTGCTAGTTGACCTATTGGCAAGGCAGCACGAAACGCGATCGCCTCACCTATTTAGAAGAGGAACATTTACGCTGGTGTGGCGGGCGAAAGTGGGATCAACGCCGTTCCCCAATTTAGAAACGATTATTTCAGCGGCTGAACCTTGTGGTCGCTTTGACTGGCGATCGCAAAGAAATGCTGACAGGTTCGAGTACAACCGACAGCCACCAGAAAATGAAAAGACGGAAGCCACGCCAGAATACTTTGGTAACCTCAGCGATTTAGCCAATCGTAATAGGTACCTAAAGCTCAATGGCTACATTCCCGGTTCAGCTATTCGAGGCATTGTCAGATCCTGGGCATTACAACGTAGCGACTCAAGGAATGACGCCATTCGCTTGCTGGGTAAGCAGGATAGCGATAGTGACAAAGTTACGCCTGGAAAAATTGTGTTTCTAGATGCATGGCCGCAAGAGCCGCAGCCTCTCTCGCTAGATATTGTTAATCCCCAGCAAGACTTTCAGGTGTATCATCTGCCCCAAGGTAGCACCCCTCAAGCCTGCAATCCTCAAGCCCTATACACGCTAGGGAATGGTAGCCAACCTCTGAAGTGTATGGTTGCAATCCGGGCAATTCCAGACTCAACTCGGTCAGTTGAGGAAATAGAACATGATCTCGATACAGTCTGGGACTGGGTCAAGCAGGCTTTGAGCCTTCATGGTGTCGGGAGTCGAACGGCTTCTGGCTATGGGGCTATGAATGCGCCTCGACCCCCACAAGCCAAACCAGTGTTACCGGATCCGGATCCAGGATATATACGTCAACGGTTTGTGTTTGACTTGTACAGTCAAGGCTGTTACGGCGTAGACAAAGACAATCGTAACAATCCTGAACTCCGCCCCTCTCACTGGCGCGGGTGGCTACGTTCATGGACATTACGCTTTTTACTTGGTGTCCTGCCAAAAGAGCAGGCAGAACTCGCTTTAGCTAATTTATTTGGCACCATAGAGCCTCAAGCGCACAAAGGCTGTGTTCGCATTAAGATGCATAAAGGAAAAATTTGGGGCGATCGCTCTGACAAGTCTCCTTATTTCTATGTTTGGAAAGGACAGCTTGAGGTGAGTGCGCCACCAGAGGTCTTGACGGCGATCATTTTGCCTATCATGCGAGTGGCTGTTACCCTCGGTGGTGTTGGGCATGGGTGGCGCAGGCCGCTCCATATTTTTTACATGGACAACAATCGTCCGGCTGCACGAGGTTGCTGCTTGACCTTGAAAACAAGAGGTTCAGACTCTACTAAAATTGGCGATGAGCTGACATTACCCTTGAATACGGACTGGAGCCAGCTATATGAAACCTGGCGAACCCGCGCTCAAGCCTATTTCAGAAATCAAGGTCTGCGCTTTGAGGAGAATCCTAATCGAGCTTTAGACGCTGAGATTTTCTCTCCTCGCAGGTGTGCGGTCTATGCGCTACTTGGGCCATTGACTAATCCAGTTAATGAGGGCGGCTCAAATTGGAGTCTGGACAATAATCAGGTTACTTTTCAATCAGCCGAAGACACCAGAGGCGATGGTGTTTGGCTAATCTATCAAGACCGCTATAAGCGCAATCCTGATGTAGGCGGCGATGCTGGACGCGGTTCAGCTTCGTGTTCATGGGTGAGTATTCGACGGGTTAATGTGCCTCATCCAACGATTGAAGCTGACTGTCAGGAGATGGTGTGTTTATTTTTAGGCGGGCAAGGAGAGCAAGGATTCCAGCGCGATCGGTATCGGTTTCTTCGAGACTTAGAAGAGATGGAAGACTCTAATTATTTATTTGGTGTTCATACATGTAGATAAAAGTGATGATATAGCAGGTGTAGAGAAGAAATTGCTCATAATAGGTTAAAGAAAAATTTAAATTATTTAATTGAAAGCCGTTATGTCTTTAGTTTTTATTTCCTATCGTCGTAGTGATAGCTCTGATGTGACTGGGCGCATTTATGATCGATTGTCAGCTCATTTTGGTCAAGACGAGATTTTCAAAGATGTCGATTCAATTCCTCTAGCGGTTGATTTTCGTGAAGAGATTGATAGCAAAATAAGAAAAGCTAAAGTTGTACTGGTCATCATTGGTTCTACCTGGCTTGAAATTCTTAATAGCAGGCTTAATGATCCAAATGACTGGGTTCGGATTGAACTGGAAACCGCTCTGCTTTACAGAATTCCGATATTACCTGTCTTAGTTAGTGGTGCAAGTATGCCTGATAGTAGTGCTCTTCCCATTAGCATTCGGTCTTTTACCAATCAGAATGCAGCAAAAGCAAGACCTGATCCAGATTTCCACGTAGATATTGATCGTTTAATCAATGGGCTTGAAAGGAGATTTGACTTACCTAGCTCTGTAACGCACAAGTCTCAAGTTCGATCTGACAAGATACCTAAAGTCCCTCAGATTTGGCTCCACGGTTGGAGCCGATATAGAGCGGATAACGGAACGGCTGATTTTAACCTTGACTGGAACGCTCATTACGACAAATCATCCTCTACCTATCCTACTTTGGGAAAGTGGGATAGTAAGCTTGCTCCAGATCTCATGAAATTAAAGCGATCAGTTGATGAGGCTTTCTCTAGCCAAATCATCGAATTTAGAAATACTTTACCTTTGGCTCCTGTGGTAGCTGTTGGGCATGTTTTTCAACAGACAAGCCACTACAAACTTAAAATCAAGCAGGGTGAGGAGATTTGGCAATCTTATGGCCTGTCTCGTAGCACCCTCCGTTTTGAAATTAAAGAAGCACAAGGTAAACCGGGTTCAAATTTAGCAATTGGTTTTGGCATTACAGGCGATGCTTGGCCCATGATGCAAAAACTAATGCAAGCCCCAGTCTTTCCCTTAGATGCTACTGTATATCTGCAAATACCTGAACCAGGTAGTGTAGCAATTGATAATGCAGATGCGATCGCCCTAGCAGTTCAAGCAAAGGATATGATTCGCAATTACAAGCACGAATATAACGCTGACTGTATTCATCTAATCATTTTTGCTCCTGCAGCGTATGCGTTGTTTCTAGGTCATTACCTTAATAGGCTAGGCGAAATTATTGTTTATGAGTTTATTTCAGATCGTTACCAGCCTGTTGTACGAATAAATACCTGAAAACCTGTAATCATTCATCGCATCTCGAATCGTTCTCACTAAAAAGCTCAACTCATATTCAAAGTCATATA
>NZ_JBQLZL010000089.1:0-3041 GCF_052168255.1 Almyronema sp.
CCACCCCATCCCCCCCATCCCCCACCTCCTTCACCCTCCAAAACGCTTACCTCCAAGCCACAATCAACCCCGAAACAGGCGATCTCACCCGCCTCTACGATTGCGTGGAGAACCGCGAACTCCTGAGCGCTGCCGCCAACCAACTGCAAGCCTTCCACGACCAAGGGCAATATTGGGATGCCTGGAATATCGCCCCCGATTATCTCGACCATCCTTTGCCGCCGCCTCAACTCACCGCCATTGCCTGGATTGAGCAAGGTCCCCTCCGGCAGCGGCTACGGGTGACGCGCCAGCTAGGGCAATCTACGTTTGTGCAAGACTATGTGCTAGATCAGCAGTCGCCCCTGCTTAAAATTGAAACCCTAGCTGACTGGCAAGAAACCCAAGTCGTGCTGAAAGTGGCCTTTCCCTTGACTGTGGAGGCCGAAGTCGCTACCTATGAAATGCCTTTTGGGGCGATCGCCCGTCCCACTCGTCCGCAAACGCCCGCCGATAAAGCTAAGTGGGAGGTTCCGGCGCTGCGCTGGGCCGATTTAAGCGATGCTGCCGGGGGGCTGAGCCTGCTGACAGACTGTAAACACGGCTTTGACGCCACACCCAATCAGCTACGGCTGACCTTGCTCAAAGCGCCGCTGTGGCCAGATCCCACCAGCGATCGCGGCCAGCATAAATTTACTTATGCGCTGTATCCCCATGCTGGCGGTTGGCAGTCAGCATCTCGCCTAGCCAGAGAACTGAATCTACCGTTACACTGCTTGGTCAAGCCCGATTTAAGCGATCGCGGCAAGCTACCGACTAGCCAGTCTTTTTTAAAGATAAAAAATCCTAATCTGATTCTGTCAGCTTTTAAGCAGTCTGAAGCTTACCCCGGCGAATTTATTCTGCGCCTGTACGAAACCTGGGGAGAGTTCGGAAACTTAGAGATAGAAACGACTTTGCCGCTTGAAGGTTTGCAGCCCGTCGATTTACTAGAGCAAAAAATGGCTACGGGCGATCGCTCGCTAGAGACTGACCCAACCTCAGTCAAACCGTGGCAGGTTTGCAGTTACCGACTCAGCCGCAGGTTTGCTGACAACGCTTCTAGGGATTTGTGAATCTAACTAAAGCCAGGTGCCCTCTGGCTTCCGGTGCGCTACGCTATAACTATAGCGTTTGCTAATCTGTTGACTTCCCGGAGGAACTCATTATCGCTAAGAAACAACCCATCAACCGTCAAATCAAAGCGCCCCAAGTGCTTTTGATCGATGCTGAAAGCAACAATTTAGGGCTAACCGATACTCGCGATGCGCTCAAGCTGGCTAAAGAAGCCAGTTTAGACTTGGTTGTCGTTTCTGAAACCAAGGATGGCCCGGTTGCCAAGATTATGGACTATGGCAAGCATCAATACCAGCAGAAAAAGCGGCAGCGGCAGAACACCTCTAAGCCCTCACTCAAAGAGGTAAAGCTGCGCCCTAATGTGGGTGATTCGGACTATGGTATCCGCATCGATCGCGCCTTGGAATGGTTAAGCAAAGGCGACATGGTGAAGTTTCAGGTACGCCTGCGAGGACGAGAACACCAACATCGCGATCGCGCGATTGAACTACTCAACCGAGTGGTTGATGATCTCAACAACGCTGGCAAAGTGCAGTCGTTTGATAAGCGGGCTTTGGTTGTTCAGGTAGCTCCCGCCTAGCCTCGTTCAAAAGCGCGTACATTCCTTTATTTGAGGATATCGGGCTGCTCTGGTTAGAGCAGCCCGATTGCTGTTGGACGCAAGCTTTTCTTTTGCCCTCTGCCTTTAGCTACAGGCGTCAGTCCCCAGGTAAATTCCTAAAGCCTCAGCAGTCTTCACCATAAAGCTATCGGCTCTAACCGGATTGGGACAAAGACCTTGCTGATGCCGTTGCCGAATCAGGGGAATGGCGATCGCTAACGGTTCGCTCTGCACTTCTCCATTGCGCCACACCACCAGTTGGTTATAGTTTCTTTGCTCAATCAGGTCTATGGCTTTTTTGCCAAAAGCGGTTGCCAAAAGGCGATCGCTGGCTGTAGGTTTGCCGCTGCGCTGAATGTGCCCTAACACAACTGAGCGAGTATCTACTGACTGCAAAAGGCAAAACTGAACCGGGTCTAGCTGGCAAAGCCGCGAACTTTGCTGTTGAATGAGCTGAGCCAGGGTTTCAGCAATGTGCTGGTCTTTTTGCCCCGCCATTGTTTTAACGCCCTCTGCAATGACCACCAGTCCAAACTGGCGACCTGCTTGCCTCCAACCAGCTAGCTGACGACAAATCCCCTGCACGACCTTTTCACTCAAACAGGGAACCAGCTCAGGAATCAAAATCACGTCAGCCCCTCCGGCAATGCCTGCTTGTAAGGTCAAGTGTCCGGCATCTCGCCCCATCATTTGCACAACCATCAGGCGATCGTGGCTAGCGGCTGTAAACGTGAGGTCGTAAAGAATATGGGTGGCTGTATCGACAGCGGTTTCAAAGCCCAGCGATCGCTCTGTAAAGGGCACATCATTATCAATCGTTTTAGGGATAGCAATCCAATTCCAGCCACCCTGCTGCGCCAGTCCATCAATAATATCTAAGCTGCCATCTCCTCCTGCCACCACTAAGCTATCTAGCGCCAAATGCGCATAGCCTCTGAGAATTTCTGCGGCAATCTCAGGATCGCTAGGATTTCCTTTGTTTAAGGCTCCTAAAATACTGCCACTCAAAAACTGCAAAATATCAAGACCGTGCAGTAAACCCGGTAGATCGTAGCCATGCTCTTTCAGTTGCAAATCTGCTGTGCAGCAGCGTCCCGTTTCTAAATCAATGAAGCCTTTTGTCCCATAGGGAATGCCGTAAACTTCCCAGCCTTTACGAGTGGCACATTTAATCACAGCGCGGATAATTGCATTTAAGCCAGGACAATCGCCACCACTGGTTAAAATTCCAATGCGTTTAGATGTATTCATATCAGCTTCCCCTTAGCTGAACTATGGGAGCTTGAGTGCTCAAGCACAGGTTATCTAAACACTTTGAGGAATAGCGGGAGACTTTTGAGCTAAA
>NZ_JBQLZL010000089.1:3141-12146 GCF_052168255.1 Almyronema sp.
TTTGAGCTAAAAAAAATCCCTCGTCGAACTATCCGGACGAGAGATCAAAGTTGACGAAGCTTAAAGTAGCCAGTTAGGCTGCTTTTCGACCCAATACCTGATCTTTGAGCGAGTTGAAATCTTCAATCAGTTCTTGACGATTAGAAGCCTTAAGCAAATAGCGGTAAATAAACCAAGCGACATAGCCCAATCCAATCAGCTCAAACAGTGGTGATAGCAAAGGAATGTCGTTGATGGCACTCAAAACAGCTAGCATCAGCTTGACCGATATCAAGGCTGCAAAGATAAGCCCAATGGTTGTGATGGGCCGCCGATATTCTTTGAAGAAATCTGTCACATATTCCGGCAAATCAGCCAAAAGCACTGAGATCCGAGCCCAAATTTTTTGCCATTGATCGGGTTCTTCAGTGCCCACGCTTGTGGTTGGGGGCACTGTACTGATGCTGGTATTGGTTGTCTCGGTAGACTCTGGTAAGGAAGATTCTGGTTTTATGTCGGTGCTCATATTAACTCATCTGAATCACAATTTAGGACTATCTCGCTAGAGAAAAACGGCGCTATCGTTTAGCGATAGCAGAGTTATAGTCCGAACTGTCTTGATTTTCAAATAGATCTTGCCGTCGAACCAAAGCTCAAACAGCTTTTAAATATACAACGGATTGAGCCTAGAATCTCTGACAATGCAGATACCGGACAGCGCAGCTAACGGAGGTATCTGCTGAACTACTCACCAGAAAAGCTTTCTAGCATATCTAAACAACGGTGTAGACGCTGCCGATCAATTTGAACTTCTGGATCACTCATCGGCGCTATCTCCTCCGAACGCCTGCTGTAATGATTATGTCGCTTTTGGGTACGAATAAACCCTGAGTCGTAGCGTCTTCGGCGTGATTCCTGCATCCCCATAAGTCTTATTGTCCTTGGCGTCTATGCACTGGCTCGAAAATACCCGTCTGTGGGTTAGTTAACGTGTACTTGTATCTTGTGTTTCTATAGTTCCTTAGGTTGTACGCGCCTGTCTACCTGACTTGTAACAGTTAGTTACCATTACGTTTAGTAACCTGGCAATGCCGCTGCGCTAGATAGACTTTATTAGAATAAGGAGACACATTCATCCTCTATGAAGTTTTACGTGTGTCTGTCGAAACTATCTATGGGCAGTTACAGGGGCTGAAGCCCAGTCAGCTCAAACAATTAAAGCGTCTTTATCATCAGCGTTTACCGGGCGATCGCGTGACAACGCCCGAATTTGCGCAGCGGTTGGCAGCGGTTAGCACTGATATTGGCCAGCCCGTTTGTACGTATCTCAACCGTCGCGGCCAGGTGATTCGCGTAGGGGTCGGTAGCCCTCGCCAAACGCAGATCCCGCTGTTAGAACTCCCCCGCTACGGCGCAGAGCGGCTGTGTGGTATCCGCTGTGTGGGCACTCAGCTTAAAAAAGAGGCTCCCAGCGAAGGTGATTTAACGGCTATGGCCTTACAGCGCCTAGATGCTTTAGTGTTGCTCACCCTCACCGGAGCAGGTTTTACGCGCCGTGGAGGCGGGGCAACTGGCTATGTGCAAGGGGCTTACCTGGCGCATTTGGTACCCCACCCAGAAGCTAAGTGGACGGTTTCTCCTCCCTTGAGTTTGGACGTCCTCGCTCAGCAAGATCTCGTTGACCTAACAGAGGGCTTAGAGGCCGAATTTCGGCGTGAGTATGTGGCGCAGCAAGTCGATGCTACCCACGATCGCGTTTTGCTGGTGGGGTTGTTGACGAATCCGGCAGAGCAAGCGCAGTTTCAAAACACGCTGCAAGAGCTACAGCGCTTGGTGGAAACAGCGGGCGGCGAGGTGCTAGAGAGCCTTTCGCAAAAGCGGACGCGCCCCCACCCGCAGACGGTGGTAGGAGCGGGTAAGGTGCAGGAAATTGCCCTGACAGCGCAGACAAAAGGAGCCAGTCTGGTGGTTTTCGATCGCGATTTGTCTCCGGCTCAGGTACGCAACTTAGAAGCGAGGGTTGGAGTGCGGGTAGTCGATCGCACAGAGGTGATTTTAGATATTTTTGCCCAACGAGCCAAAACTGGAGCCGGAAAGCTTCAGGTAGAGCTAGCCCAGCTTGAATATCAGCTACCGCGCCTGACGGGGCGGGGGCAAGCTATGTCGCGACTGGGCGGCGGTATTGGTACCCGTGGCCCTGGCGAGACAAAGCTAGAAACCGAGCGGCGAGCGATTCAGCGCCGGATTGCGCGGCTACAGCGAGAAGTGACACAGCTACAAGCTCATCGCTCACGAATGCGGCAGCAGCGGCAGCGTCAAGATGTTCCCTCGATCGCCGTGGTTGGCTATACCAATGCGGGCAAGTCTACGCTGCTCAATGCGCTGACCAATGCCGAAATCTATGCGGCTGATCAGCTTTTTGCCACGCTTGACCCTACTACCCGTCGCTTAACCGCTACCGATGCAGAGACGCATGAGTCGCGATCGCTGGTTTTGACGGACACGGTCGGCTTTATCCATGAGCTACCGCCGTCGCTAGTCGATGCTTTTCGCGCCACGCTAGAAGAAGTCACTGAAGCAGATGCGCTGCTGCATGTAGTCGATCTGTCGCATCCGGCATGGCAAAGCCAGATTCGGGCGGTGATGGGAATTTTGGCTGATATGCCGATTACGCCGGGGCCAATTTTGTTGGCGTTTAATAAGCTCGATCAAGTCGATAGCGAAACGCTGGCGATCGCTCAAGAAGAATATCCCCAAGCGATCTTTATCTCCGCCCAAGAACGGACAGGCTTAGAGACGCTGCGGCAGCGGCTCTTGCAACTGGTTGATTATGCCCTCGCGCTTTAGCGGTGCGATCGCGCCCTTCAAGGCTGTTGTTTGGCTCCGCCCTGAGGTAGAGTTGCCAGCCAATGATTTGGGCTACAAAAAGGGATACGCTTTGGACTTACCCCCTATGCCGAGCCATCATTTAGATGGATTGCTCCGACAGGCAGCGATCGCTTCCATCAGCACCTATCAGCGAACCCTGTCGCCCCACAAAGGTTTTGCCTGTCCCCATCGGTTGCTTTATGGCGGAGCATCTTGCGCTGACTATGCCAAACAGCTTTTGCACCGTCAGTCTTTTAAGCGAGCGATCGGCCACCTGCCGCAGCGGTTTCGAGCTTGCTATCAAGCATCCCAAACCCTCCAGTTACAGGCTAATCGCCCCCGGCGCTCTGGCTTTGGCTGTGTGGTCATTCCTTGCTGTTTACCCCTGTAACCGAAAAGATTTTTGACCTAGAAACACCGCCCAACAAAAAAGGCTTTCAGACCGCAGCCTGAAAGCCCAATAGATAGGGATAATCTTTGCTTTGATGGTTAGGAGGCCATGACGGCGAGGGTTTATCGCCAGTCATCGCCAACGCTAGCGCTTGCTTTTAGTCTTGGTCGATCCCCCAAGACGCGTCACCCCCAGCGTAAGCGGGCATCAACGGCGCAGTGTTTCGTTCCCAAGGGGTCGCCTGCGGCTGTAGCCCGCTTTGCCCCAAGGAAAATTCACCTCGCCAGTCTGGTTCAAAGCGTTCAAAATCGCGCGCCTTACGATTCTTTGGTTGGCGTCTACCTTTCAGTAGCTCATCAGCTTGTGCCTCAAAGCCGTTAGGCGTTACCTCAAACTGGCTCACGATGCGAGGTGTACGACCCAGAATGGCGTCAGGATTGTTCAACAGCTCGGCTTCGGTATAGCCATCAATGCCCCAGGTTGTTACCAGTAGCTTTTGGCTGGTGGGGTCAATGTCAAATTGTGTCCAGCCGTAGGTATGAGCCGAAACGTAGTCGCCTTGCAACAGTCTGGCATTAATCAGGCCATCTGCCTGGGGCAAATTATCATCTAGACCAATGGGGTCATAGCCTAGGGGCGCGATCGCCAAATTATTGAACGCCTGGGTGAGAAAGTCGTCTTTGTCGTTGACGATGTCGTCCGTATCCGGGGCGATCGGCAGCAGGTCATAAAAGGCTTTTTGCTCAGGAGTTAATAGCCCGGTTGCGGCTGCCACTTCTACCACCACTTCCCCAAACGGTGGCTGGTAGCCCACAGAACCTGTGGTAATTTCAAAGGCACTGGTGGCAATGCGCTCCCCGCCAGGAACCTCTTGGTACGTGAGGTTGTTGACGAAGGTGGCGTGAATGTCGGCGGCGACGAACACCACGTTTTCAATGCTGTTGTCGTTGATAAACTTCAGCAGCTCGGTGCGCTCGTTGGCATAGCCCTCATAGGCATCGGTGTTGAACAACCCTAGCTCTTGGGCGGGTTCGGGCAGCATCACAAACTTCCAGGTGATGCCTTTGTCTTGAGCCGCTAACAAATCTTGTTTGAGGTCATTAAACTGAACATCACCCAAAAACTGGCGATCGATCAGTAATGACTCACCCAAGAAACGAGCCACATCGGCTGGATTGGTAGCATCAGGAGCGGCCAATTCGGGGTCGCGGAAAGAACGACTATCTAGCACAAAGGTTGCCGCATCGCTGCCATAGGTGTTGTAGCGATACAGCTTACGTTCTCCGGCAGTGCGATCGTCACCAGTTGCACCATAAAAGTCATCTCGCAGCGGATTGTATTCCTGAAACGCCTGCATGCCATTTTCATAAAGCTGGGTGTCGTTAATCAGCCCAGTGGTTTCAGGAAAACGGGGATCAGACGCGGCTGGGGCACCGCCAGAAAAGTCGTTGGTGACTTCGTGGTCGTCAATCGTCGCCAGAATGGAGGTCGAAGCTCGTAGCTCTGCCCAGAAATTTTCACCAAAGCGGTTGCCGTAAACTTCGGCGTGTTTGGCTCTGAATTCGTTTAAGGTTTCGGCCTGTTGCTTAAAGCTGCCATCAGGATTGAGCAGCGCCGGGGAGCCATCGTCGGCATAGATGGTGTCCCCATGTTCAACGAAGAAAGCCAACTGCTTCTCAGCCACGTTGCCGATAGCCGGGTAAGGGGCAATCTCGCCGCGCCAGTCACCCGAAACGCCAAAGCTAAGTCCCTGGTATTGGCCTACTTTTGCAGCCGTTTCAAACCGACCCACTTCGGTGTCTCCGCCTGCATCTGTGACCCGATAGACATATTCGGTTCCGGCCTTTAACCCGTTAATTTCTACCTTAACGGGCTGATTGATGTCGGTCACAGTCGCCTTAACTCGGCGGACTTTCCGGGGATTGTTTAGCGCTGCATATTCAAAGGTGACCTCACCCAGCAGGGTACTGCGGGCCCAGAGGACGGTAGATTTTTGGGTGGTATCGCCGCTGGCGACGCCGTTAACCAGAGATTGCGCTTGCGGATTGCGCGGATCGTAGCTGCCAGGAGCAATATTTAGGGGGTTGGGGAAGGCATTGGCGACGGCTTCCCAGGGGACAAACTTGAAGTTAGTCCCGACGTTTTCGAGCTGCTCGTCGTCTGGCACCACCACCTGCGGATCGTTAGCACCGTCTTGCACTACCATCAAGCCAAAGGGGAAGGCAGAACCTAAGGACGTGCTAATGACCTCCAGACCGTCGCTTTCGTTCACCTGATCAACAGAACCATTGCCGCCAATGACAAAGCTGCCTAGATATTCGTTGGTGCCTTCGCGGCTAAAGACGGCGTAAGACGAGTCTCCCTGGCTATTGGCGATCAGGTAGCCGCTGCCGTTGGGGCCGTAGTAGATGCTGAGTCCTTCAATGTCGGGCACCAGTTCCGGGCGATCGATCGGCTGGATGACGCTGAAGTCATTGCCGCCGTTAGGCTCGGCTGAGAACTTAAGAATGCCGACTTCGTTTTCTAGCGCTACATAAAGCAGCCCCAGTTCTTGATCGACGACAATCCCTTCGGATTGAGAATCTGTGGGGTCGCCTGTCGGCACAGGTAGCGACAGCAGCCGCACTACATTGGCGCTGACGCCAGAGCTATCAGCTACCAGCTCTAGCTGAGCAACTTGGTTGCCATCTGCCTGGGTAACAAATACATAAGACTTGCCCGATACCGGACTCTTGTAAGCCGCTAGCCCGTAAGCTGTGGCTTCGCCATCATCAACGCCAAAAATAGAGTCAGGAATCAGGTCAGAGGTGACGTTGGTGAGTCTGCCGCTAGCGGCATCAATGCTGAAGATAGCCAGAGTATCGTTGGCGCGATCCGAAGCGATCGCCAAATCGGCCACACCGCCATTTTCATCAATCTCGTCGGCTTCATCATCTTCAGAAACCGGGCGGCGCAGTTGAAAGCCGTAGATGACATCGACGTTGTTGTAGCGCTCGGTGCCAAACTCATCTGGGGCAATCACTTGCAACACTTCGCCTTTCAGGTTGAAGGTGGCGAGGCCGCCATCTTTGAGCGTACCGAGAACAACGCTGCGGTTGGGGTCATTGGGGTTTATCCAAACGGCTGGATCGTCGGCATCACCCAACAGCGCCGTGGGTCGAGCGACCGGGCCGTCTTCGTCCCCTTCCTCGTCGTCTCCGCCCACCGGCATGAGATCCACCGGGAAGGTTGCGTCATCGACAACGGGCAGCGTCTCTAAGACGGGCAATACGGCAGGGGTGGTGTTGAAGTCGAGCGCAAAGGAAAGAAACTGAGTGGTTTGAGTGGGGCTAAAGTTGTTGTCGCTAACAATGACAAACGACTGGCGACCATCGGCTAGCTTTGGCCCCAGGGCAATGCCTTCTAGGTTGTCGGGGGCAATGCCCAAATCAGCTTCAATGTCGAGCAGTAGCCGCTTTTGCACAGGTGGATCAATCTCAAAGGGGATCCCTTCTGCCTCCCAGAACAGGTCAGACTGGCTGCTGACATCTAGTGCCCCCTGAGTATTGACCTCATAAAGCTTGACGGTATTTCCTTCTCCAACTGAGAACCCTCGCTCTAAAGCCAGGAAGGTGCCGTTATTGTCGATCGCCAGTAGCTCAACCAATCCATTGGTACGGAAGGCATCTGCCGGATTCGGTGGTTCAGGAACGGCACCCACTTCGTAGACAAATTGCTCCACAGGCTCTCCGGTAACCAGGTCATATTTGAGAAGGCGCGACAGGCTACCTGTATCCACATCGGCCTGCGGCCCATCCTGAAATAGAGCATTTTCGGTGGCGGTGTAGAGAAAGCGCTGATCGGGGGAGAGGGTGAGGCTTTCAAAGGCGAGATTGTTGCGAATGCCGCTGCTTTGGTCAGCCGTGGGGAAAAACAAATCGGGAACGGGTAACTCGCGAATTTGCTGACCCGTTAGCGAAAATTCATTGACAAAGGGGGCGATTCCCTGGTTGGCGTCGCCTTCAGAAGCAATAAACACGGTGCCCCAACTCGTGAGGGCAATGCCTTCGGGATCGAGTACGCCATTGGCAAAGCGATCGCCTGTTGCTGTCTGCAAAAAGGTGACCGCTTGAAACTGAACGTCACCTGCCTCTAAGCTGCCGTCGCTTAGGTCAATTCCCAGCGTGTAGAAGCGGGCATTTGAGCTGCGATCGTCTGAGAGGGCATAGAAAACATTGCGAGCAGCATCATAGGTAATGCCAGAAAGGCCACCAATCTCGGTGCCGCCAAATTGCAGACCCGTGGCAAAGTTGACTTCGCCTAAAAACTCAATACCGCTGACCGACTGACGATTTTGGTTAGCCCCCGGACGAGCGATCGCCACATCGGCATACACCAAGCGGTGATCAGAACTGGGGAACGGAAAGTCACCCACCAAGCCAAACTGGGGGTCGGCGCTCGTCGGCCAAAACACAGCCGCATCTTTGAGATCCAGGTTTTGCGAAGGCAGGACGTAGTCTACCCGTAAATTACCGGGGCCACCAAAGGCGGCTTCGGCAAAGTCCGCTGTGTCGTAAAGGGGGTCGCTTAGCTGAGTTGCATTGTTTTGTCCCTGACGGCTGGCAGCATCGGGGCCACCCAGGCTATCAGGCGACTGCGTCGTGTTAATAGCAGGATTGTTCAGTAGCTGCTGAATCGCTCCGGGCAGGCTATCCCCATCGAACGGATCGGCGTTTTGATCGCCCATAATCACAAAGCGAGAACCGGGAGCGAGTCCTCCCGTGTGGCCTTGGTCGTCGTAAATATAGCCGCCTTCGCCCGGAGTGATGTAGTCAGCCCAAAAGCGAATTTCATCGGCGTTGCGCCGACCGTTGCGATCTTCGGGGCCATCAAAAACTGGGGGAGTGGGATGACTTGCCAAAACGTGAATCACTTCGCCATCAACGCTAATTGGCACATCCCAATGACTTTTAGAAGAGAGGCGAAAGGCGTCTAGTTCAGCGGCTGAGTAAAAGTCGTTTGGGGCAGGTGTGGTCGGATCGTCTGGCAAAAGTGCCCCTGGCATATCCTTCCACAAAAAGGTTTGGAAGGTACGAACGTCCTCTTCGACAATGGGATATTTCGACAACAGCACCATAGCAAACTGCCCCGGAAAGGCACCAAAGCCGAAAGCGTCGTCGCCGTAGCCTGCTGCTCCGGGTGTGGTGACAACTTGGCCGTTGTTGTTGAAGTCAAAGCCAGAGGCAATGCCCGTATTAGAGGGAGCCAAATAAACATACGGGTACTCAACCGGAGCCACGCCGTTTTGGCTAACGCCCAGGTAGTTTTGCTTGAACAGTTCAATCGCTGTTCCGTTCGAGTCGTAGTCAAACTCATTGAGCAGCAGCACGTCAGGGTTCGATCGCTGGATGATTTCAGCAACTGCCTGCGCCTGAGCGTTGTCGGGGGTTGACAAATCGGTGATGAGAGCGCCTTCACTGCCTCGATTGAGAGAAGCATTGAACGTGGCAAAACGAATCGTTTCAGCACCAGCCATTGAGAACTCCTTAGGTGTGGAAACAGAGCAAACCAGGGCAAAAACCGCCATGAATTCAGTCAAAACAGGCAGCACAAAATGGAGCGATCGCGATCGCTCTCAAGTCCAGCAAACACTGCCTCAGCGAAAAGCTTTGCTGGCCTGCTGATAGGTATGGATGCGGTGAAATTTACTGTGTAGCGAGAATATCACCGACAGTTAAAGGAGAGTTTATGGAAAGCTTATGGCTCAAGTTAAGGATGATTACGGTCT
>NZ_JBQLZL010000090.1:0-25046 GCF_052168255.1 Almyronema sp.
GCGATCGCCTGATACCGTTTATTAAAGCTAGCTTGAATAAGACATCTTCCCTAAGAAGTAGATTTCGGATAGAAGGACACGCTTGCTCAGCAACCGTTGTCCTCATTTGCACCTCTCAGGGAATTCAGCGATGCCGCAATCTAACCAACTCTGGCGATATCTGACGGGTGGCTCTTTGATGTTAGCGTTAAGTGCCAGCATTAGCTTGCTATCCGGCAACCTTGTTAATTTTACTTTTCTCAACAACCTCAGCTTTCTCAACAACTTTTTGAATCGACAAACCCACCAGAACATCTACATCGCTCCCTCAGAACCTCAAACACAGCCCACGCCTACCCCCGAAACCAATACTTACCCAAATCTGCAGATTCCCATTGACATTCAGATACCATTTGACCCCACTGTCGAAGTCAATCCCAGCACGACGTTTAACCCCAGTCTTGAGGTCAATCCTCATCTAGAATGGAACTTTGAAGCTGGCGGACTGGCTCCGATAGAAATAGCTCCTAACCCCGAAATTGCGCCGCTCCAACCGTTTGATTCTACGGTCGCACCTATTACGCCTCCGGCTGACTTTGGCAGCGGTTTAACGTTGATTAACCCGCGGACAACGGGGTCTACGATGGCGTTTACTCAAGTCATTTTGCAAGGAGAACAGACCTTCTTTACTCCACCGCCGACTGAAGAGACGCCGACATTGCTTGCTCAGCTTCCGCCATCAAGTGCTTTGGTTTCTCCGCATTGGCTGGTGACGCCAAGCCCCACCAGTACATCTAGCCCCAGCCAGCTTTCTGGCCTGATTTTGGTGGCCGCTTGGCCGCTTGGCTACTCAAGTCGCAAACTAATGGGCTAGCGAGCAGTCGGGTTAAAGTTATCAGGGATCTCAGGCGATCGCCCAAACGATTGCCGCTGAGAGATCCCTGAGCGCAACTGCTAGACTTTTACAGCTAGCGATCGCTACCCTGCAAAACCAACGCAAACGCAGTAAAGAGGGATTGTAGCTAGAGGTAGAAAGCTGAAAGCAGAGGGCAGCAGGAAAGCTTTGCTGTCAGAGGCTTTCAGCGATTTTGGCGTTTTAAACCCGGTAGTTACAGCAAGGTATACCCATTTGCTGTTGAGAGCCAGACAAAATTGGATACGTTGTATCCGTCGGATGCACCCATTGAGACTTAAGCTTGTTAGCCTCAGAAAGCGATCGCAACTTGAAACCCTTGACACCCCATGCAGAAACGCACCGAATTTGCTCAGCTCTGGAAGCCCGGTTTTGGGGGAATTGAACTTTTTCAAGCCAAGCTGTGGCGTCATGCTTTTGTTAAGCATTTTCACGACGCTTACACCATTGGACTCAACGAAAGCGGTCAGGGGCAGTGCTTTTATCGAGGTCGGCTAGTCAGCAATCCGGCAGGGAGCTTTAACTTAATTAATCCTGGTGAAGTGCATACTGGCCAAGCTACCGATAATGAACAGGGCTGGGGATTTCGCAATTTTTACATTAGCGTGCCGTTGATGGCATCGCTGCTGACTCAGCTAGCGTGGACAAAGCCCGAACTGCCTTGTTTTTCAGCACCGAACGTATGTAGCCCTGCGCTGCGATCGCTTTTTTGTCAGGTCTTTCAAGTGCTGGATCAGCCAGCGCCACTGCTGAGCCAACAATCGCTGCTGCTAGAGCTATTGGCTCAGCTATTGCTACAGCAGGGCACTATCCAAACGCTGCCCACCGCTCAAGAATCCAAGGCCGTCGCCACCGTACGCGCCTATTTAGAAGAACACGCTGCCGAGAATATTTCAATTGCAACCTTGAGTCAGTTAACGAACCTCAGTGGCTATTATCTAATTCGCAGTTTTCGCCAGCAGTGGGGGTTACCGCCGCATCGCTATCAGCACCAGCTACGTCTGCTTAAGGCTAAACAAGCTTTAGAAACGGCTCAGCCCTTAGCAGCGATCGCCCTAGAAGCTGGTTTTTACGATCAAAGTCATTTCACCCGTAGCTTTAAGCGCGTCTTCGGTCTCACGCCGGGGCACTATCGCCAGCGCAATTTTGTCCAAGACTGCTAACCCAAACACCTGCTAGCTTGAGGAGCAGTGAGCCGGGAGAGATGAGCGTGACTCAGCAGCAGCGAATTAGAGCTTTGTTCAGAGACGTTTCTATTTCAGCCGTCATTGCCGGATTTGTTAGCGTTTTAGTCGGGTTTTCGAGCGCAGCGGTGATTGTTTTTCAAGCCGCCCAAGCGCTAGGAGCTACTGCGGCTGAAATTGGCTCTTGGATGTGGGCGTTGGGCATCGGTATGGGGCTAACCAGTATGGGGTTGTCTCTGCGCTATCAAACCCCGGTGGTGACGGCCTGGTCTACGCCCGGAGCCGCCCTGCTAATAACCGCTGCGGCTAACGTGTCTTTGGCGGAGGCAATCGGTGCCTTTTTAGTCTCAGCTCTGCTGATAACAATGTGTGGGCTGAGTGGTGGGTTTGAACGGGTGATGCAGCGGATTCCCCTGTCGCTGGCCTCGGCGTTATTGGCTGGGGTGCTATTACGCTTTGGCCTGGAACTTTTTGTCGCGATGGAAAGCCGCTTTGGTCTGGTGTTTGCCATGTTTTGTGCTTACCTGCTGGCGCATCGTTTTTTTCCCCGCTATGCAGTCATGACAGCGCTGCTTGTCGGCATGGCGATCGCGGCGCTCCAAGGAAATCTGCTAACAGCGTCGCTGCAACTACAACTGGCAACGCCTGTTTTAACGCCGCCTCAGTTTTCTTTGCCAGCGCTGGTGGGCATTGCCCTACCGCTGTTTGCCGTGACTATGGCTTCTCAAAACGTACCCGGTGTAGCGGTGCTGCGGGCTTCCGGCTATGAAGTCCCGCTTTCACCGCTGATTAGCTGGACAGGGCTTGCGAATTTGCTCTTGGCTCCCTTTGGCGCTTTTGCGATCAACTTGGCGGCCATTACCGCTGCTATTTGCATGGGGCCAGACGCCCACGCCATGCCCGAAAAGCGCTATGTCGCGGCGGTAGCAGCGGGAGGCTTTTATTTGGTTGTGGGGATCTTTGGTGCCACCGTTGGCGCTCTCTTTACAGCTTTACCGCCAGAACTGGTACTGGCGATCGCCGGGTTAGCGTTGCTAAGCACCATCGGTAAAGGGTTAGCAGCCGCTTTGGGGCAAGAAGCCGAGCGCGAACCCGCCTTGATCACCTTTTTAGTCACCGCCTCCGGGCTAACGCTGTGGGGCATTGGCTCCGCTTTTTGGGGGTTGGTGGCCGGGGGGCTGACATTGGCCTTGCTGCGGTTCAAACCTTTGGCAGCTAAGGCTGAATGACCCTAATATTTTGAGGGCACCAGTTGAGCAACGGCCATCGTTGCCCCAGTGCCGCTTGTCGATCTCTGAGGCCCTCTCTCATGACGCTTGACACCCTGCTTAACCTCTACCGCGATCGCGGCCAAGCCCAATACGGTGGTGAAGCGATTAGCCAGCTTGAACATGCCCTGCAATGCGCCACGCTAGCTGAACAGGCCGACCAATCGCCTCATTTAATTGCGGCTTGTTTGTTGCACGATTTAGGACATTTGATGCACCTGCTTGGCGAAGATATTGCCTTACGCGGCATTGACGATCGCCATGAATACCGTGCCATTCCAGTGCTAGAACCGCTTTTTCCGCCTGCCGTCACCACCCCTATTCGCCTGCATGTAGCGGCTAAGCGTTATCTCTGCGCAGTTGACGAGCAGTACTGGCCTTCTCTATCGCCTGTCTCGCAGCGAAGCCTTGAACTCCAGGGCGGAATTTTTTCAGCCGCCGCTGCCGCCGCTTTTATTCAGCAGCCCTATGCGTCGGCAGCGGTGCAGCTTCGCCGCTGGGATGATCTGGCTAAAGTGCCTGATCAAAAAACGCCGGATCTCATGCATTTTTGGCCGATTTTGCAGGCCGCTGCTTCAGCTTAAGCAAAGCCGCGATCGCCAGTATTGCCCGTTCAATTCAAAATCGAAAATCCAAAATCGAGAATTGATATGAGACACTCAAATGGCTGCAAGCCGCTGTCAGACAAGCGTTCCTTCTGCCCACCACCCGCTGGCTTCGGCCTTTAGCAATATCAAACTTAGCCGATTGAATAAGTTCCTGAAGTTCAGAATTATTAACGAACAGGACACGAGGATATCGGGATGATAGTTCGAGATTTACTGGAATTTATCCTATGAGTGCGGCTTCTCAGTACTGGCAACTGATGCAGCTTAAGGGGAGTGGGGGCTGCCATATCGTTGAACAAGCGAGTGCTAAAACCTGGCTCCAAACTCGCTTTTTCAGATCGAATGCGCTAAGCGATGAAAATGAGCGGGCTTTGCAAAAACAACTCTGGCAGATCTGGCAGCAGGCAACAGCGGAGGCAGAGCTAGCGTTGTTGTGTCTGCGTTGCTATGTCTCTCACCATATCCACAATGTTTGTTTGCAGTTGGCTCGTCAGTTTGGCGCAACCTATGGCTTTACAGTGGAAGATTTGTTGCCGTTTGTACTGGACGATCAGGGGCAAGCGGTAGGGGCTTATCAGCCTTTTGCCCTGCAAATTTTAGAGAGCTATGACCTCAACAAAGCCGGACTGGCAACCTGGACGGTACGGCGTGTGAAACATCACCCTGATTTAGATCAGTTTTTGCAAACCCACGGGCTGTACCGGGTGAGTGACTGGGCTATTCTCAACGACACCACGCCGGAGCAACTGCAACGCGTTTTGGCCGAGTTTCACTACCGCACTGAAAGCGAAATTCAGCAGGCGACCGAACTTTTGCGGCGTTATCATGCCGTTTACCGCAGCGATCGCCTGCATCAGCTCCGCACGCGACGCGGCAATCGCTGTTATCCGCCTACTCAAGAGCAGCTAGAGCGAATCGACGCCACCGTTTCTGCCAGTGCGGTGCTGGCTCAACTGCACGAAATGGCTTCACTATTGCGGCAATACCGCATCCATGTGCGTAGCCGCTATTTGCAAACGGTGTCGTTAGAGGCGGCGCATTTCGCAGAACCGCTAGCGGCTAAGGCGGACGAAAATGAGGCCGTTCAAGCCGAGTTTTTGAGCCAGTATCGCCAGATGCTAGACGCTTGCCTCGATGAGGCGATCGCCCAAGCGGTTCAAGTTGAGCTAGCCCGCCTCAAACGCAAACAGCCCCCCCAAGACCAGGCGTTTCTGACGGCTCTGCGCCTGTTTCTGTGCCAAGGCATGCGGATGAGCGCGATCGCCCCTCAAATTGGCTACAAAACCCAGGTACAGGTGACGCGGCTCATGCGGATGAAAGCTTTTCGCACCAACGTTCGTCATTACTGGCTAACCCAACTGCGACAGCGCACCCTAGCGCTGGCTCAAGCGTACCTCGAACCCGATCAGCTCCACGCCTTCGACCAAGCCCTAGATCAGCTGCTAGCCGAGCAGATAGACGAAGTCATTGAGCGATCGCAAGCCGAAGCCCAGAAACCCCAACGCACCACCCCTACCAACCGCTTTGATCAGCGCGTCTGTCACTACCTGTCCCACCACGGCTAAAAAGTGAGTGAACCGTGCTACCAGGCTGTGAGCTGTTTGCCCCCCATTTGGTTTCTTTCAAGTGTTTCGACCCAGTTATCCCCCTCTCGCCTACGCCTCCCAACCCTGTACTTACACTCTTCGCACCTCGGAGTTAGTCACCATGCTGGACTCGCACTTCCCAGACTTTGAGCCGCTATCACCTGTTTCAATACCGCTGAGCGCCGATCAAGTACATTGGGCTGCCGATCTCACTGCAACCCTCTCAGAAGCCGATCAGCAATGGCAGTCTTATTTGCTTGCCCTGGCCGTTCAGGGGCTGTGGCGGTGGCTGAGTGAAACGGCACCTGATTTAAAGCTCAGCGATCTGCCGACGACGGCTCCCCTAGGGGCTGTCACCTGTTACATTGGCGATTTTAAGCTGAGCCTGCTGGCCAGCGGCAGTTTCAGCGATGAAGCTGTGCGGGTACCGCTTGACGTGGTCAAACCTGGGGATACTCACCTGTATGTTCTGGCTGAGGTGCAAGAAGAATACCGCCAGGTGGCGATCGCAGCGGCGCTCCGGCACGATCAGCTCATAAGCCACTGGCAACACCAACCTTTAACGCCAACGGCTAAGGGCGACTATGCCCTACCGCTGGCCTGGTTTACCACCTCTGCGGCCAATCTGCTGCTCTATTTGCGCCATGCCGAAGCGGCAACGTTGCTTTCCCCTGGGGTAGCCCCTCAGCCAGCGGCGACGGCTGAGTCCCCCTTTCTAAATGTGGCTCGCTGGCTGCACGATCAGCTAGACGACATTGCCCAGCAGTTTACCTGGACGCTGCTGCCCGAACCAGCCAGAGCCATGCGATCGCCCACTGAAGAATTTGAAACCATTTTGAGCGACCTGGCAACCAACCAGATTGCCATTCCCTCACGCGCCAAAGCCGCCTTTACCGAGTTGCAGGTAGGCGGTATTCCCCTGCGCCTCTATGCGCTGATGTGGACAATTTACGACGACCCCGACCAGCCCGAATGGTCGCTCATGCTCTTTCTGGGGTCTGCTTCTGAAGAACCCATGCCCGTGGGCACCCGCTTAGAAGTGCGCGACCAAGACACCCTTCTAGCCAAACAAACATTGCAAGATCAGGCCAATAGCTTTTATCTCTACGCCCAGGTTTTTGGTCACTGGCACGAAACCTTTCATACCACCATTGCGCTACCGTCTGGGCCGCAACTCCACTTGCCGCCGTTTGGCCTGCAGCTATAGCCGTCGCCCCAAGCGTTGAGATATGGCAAGACTGCCCCGCTGCTAGAAGGCTTCTGCCCTTTGCCCTCAGTCTTCTCCCTTTAACAATCGTCGCCCAGCTTGTTCACATTTTCTCCGCTGCCCCCCGTCTATGCTCTACCACCTGACTGTGCGCAAAATCGATCACTTTTGCCTGTTTGATTTGACCTGGGGCAAAGGCCAACGGCGTACAGAAACGCTGCCGTATCCTGCCCAACTCGATCTGCTTTATCAGGCGTGGCAAAAGGTTTACCTGGGCTACTACAACAACGCCCTGCGGGGGCGACCCGGCGCAATGGGCAAAATTGCGGCTCCGGTCAACTGGCATAGCCAACTGGTTCAGGCAGAGGCCAAACTGCTGTCAGAATTTCATCGCTGGCTGCGGCACGAAAAGCTATTTGATATTCGCAAGACGCTGGTGAGGGGGCGATCAGCCAGTGGTGAGCCTGCCAGGGTGGTTGATTTATTTTTAACCTGTGAACCGCTGGAGCTGGCGCGGCTACCCTGGGAAACCTGGGAGGTTGGCCTGGAGTTTGGTGCGGCTGAAAGTCTGCGAATTACCCGATCGCCCGCTAACATTGTGGCGGAAACGCCGCCGCCGCCATCTGGACGCCGGGGTAAAGCCCGCATTCTGGTGATTCTAGGCGATGCGACAGGCATTGATCTAGCGGGCGATCGCTTGGCGCTACAGTCAATTGCTGCGGTGGCAACGGTGAAGTTTGAAGGCGGGGATCCCACCCTGGCTGCTGGAGCGCTGAAGGAAAAAGTGGCTCGCGCGATCGCCGATCCTCAGGGCTGGGATGTGTTGTTTTTTGCCGGACACAGCGACGAAGCCAGTCTGGTGGGAGGAGAACTGGCGATCGCCCCTAAAGTTTCCCTCTCGCTCAAAGAGCTAACCCAGTATCTCGAAAAAGCCCGCGATCGCGGTTTGCAGTTTGCCCTATTTAATTCTTGCAGTGGGCTTGATATTGCCAGTTCGCTGGTCAACCTGGGGCTAAGTCAGGTCGCCATTATGCGCGAACAGGTACACAACGAGGTCGCTGTTACCTTTTTGGTGCAGTTTTTACAAGGTCTGGCTCAGCATCTTGATGTGCATGAGGCTCTGCTTAAAGCTTGCCGCTACTTAAAAACAGAAAAACATCTCACCTATCCATCGGCCTATCTGGTGCCGTCTCTGTTTCGCCATCCAGAGTCGCAGCTTTTTCAAGTTAAACCTTTCGGTCTGCGGCAGCAGATCAAGCGCTGGTTGCCGACAGGCAAAGAGGCGATCGCCCTAGGCACGTTAACGTTGCTGAGCTTGCTGGCTCCCGTCCACTACTGGCTCCCAGAACAGCGGGTTTATGCGCAAGCGCTTTATCGCGATCTCACCCGTCAGGTGGAAGGGGGGGCAGCTTCTAAACTCTTTTTGGTGCAGATTGACGATACCTCTTTGCAAAAAGCCCGCATTGGTACCCCCCTACCGATGCAGCGTGACTACCTGGCGGATTTAGTTAGCCAACTGGCGACCTTAGAAGCTCAAATTATTGGCATCGATTATCTGCTCGATCGCCCCCAAGAACCGGCTGAATTTGATCAACAGCTCAATCAGACTTTACGCCAAGCAATTAGAGATCACGCTACCTGGTTTGTGCTGGGGGCAAGGCTAAACCACCAAGGCCAATGGCTCACCGTCTGGCCCGAAATTGCTGATTCCCGCTGGAGTTTGCAGGGCAATACCTGGCTACCGCACTGGCAAGTAATGTCTATTGAGCCAGATAATCCCAGTCCGCTGCCTTTTAGCTATCTCGTAGCGATCGCTTATCAGCTCAATCAGCGGTTGCAATCGGGCTTCCCGGTGCCCCAACCCGATTTAGGCAGTCAGCGACGCCTCCAAAGCCAGGTTGAAGACTACCTGCAAACCAGTTTGCCAGCGTTTTATTCCCGTCGTGTGCAGTTACATCCCCTGACTTACGCCTCTTACGCCCTGGGGCTGCGCTGGCTGCAGCCATTGTTAGATTTTTCAATTCCGCCGGAGCAGGTTTACGTGACGGTGCCAGCTTGGCAGTTGCTAGAGTCGCCCCAAAACACGCTGCAAACGCTGGGCTTAGCCTCGCTAGAAAATACCATCGTGCTGATTATTGCAGGGGGATATGACGAAGCTGGGGTCACTGTTGAGGGGGAAGACAACGTGGCCACACCAAGAGCGATCGCCTTTTGGCGTCACCAGTCTGGCCAGGGTAATCGTGGGTTTACTGGCGGCGAAGCCCATGCCTATATGACCCATCACTTTCTCACTCAGCATTTTGTCGTGCCCATTCCCAATCTGGGACTGGTGCTGCTAGCGGCGCTAGTCGGCAAAACGGTGGTACTGATAGCCCTCCCTACAGTCAACCGCGCTTGGCTGTGGGGAGGGCTATCGTTCGCAACGATAGCCTACGGTTGGCTGAGCTTACAGCTCTACATTTCAGCTTTGATTATGCTCCCCTGGCTTTTGCCTTGCTTAACTGTTTGGATTTACGTTGTTTCTGCAAAATTGGAGAAATCTCATGATTAAAGCTTCTGTTATCTGGCCTTTGCTTTTTTGGGGGTTGTCAACTTTTGGCCTCAGCGGTGCTGCCGCTGGCTTTGCCGCAGCTGAAGCGGAAGTTGAATGGCGCGGCATCTTAGACATTTTCAGGAACGATAGAAACGACGCGTCTAACCCCCCTGGCCCCGGTAGCCCTGGTGGGCCACGGCCTGCTGGTTCTTGCCTGGTGTCGCCAACAGCAGAGGCAACCGTCTGGAATCTACAGCCGTTGTTTTTATGGTCTAACGATGCTCAAATGGTGGGTTTACAGCCAGCAGAGGCAACGGCTGTTATCTGGCAGCAAACGGCAGAAATTGCAGAACCCGGTTTGTTGCAAGCGGCTTACGATGGGGCGGCGCTCGAACCGGGCGCGACTTATCACTGGCTGTTTTATTTTAGTGAAGGTGATCAAACGCCGATGTTTTGGCAGTCGTTTGACGTTTTAGGTGGCGAGGAGCGCGATCGCATCAGCACAGACCTGGAAACCCTGACGACCGTTTTAAAGCTGCAAGCAGTCGAGACAGAAGCGATCGCCCTTGAGCGCACCCGCTACTTTCTCAGCGAACAACTTTATGCCGATGCTTTGCAGGAAATGTTCTCGGTTGAAGATCCGTCAGCCTCGTTACAGCAAACTCGCGAAACCCTGGTCGCTGAACTTTGCCAATCGGCTCCAACAGCCGTCACCCAATAGGCTATTTTCAGCCCCCTGCCCTTGATCCACCCTGTCTGACTCGGCTTAGCATCCTTCTATCACCCTGTCTTTAGCCCCGCGCGTGCGGTTATCTCTCGTTTGCCAGTCTCGGAAAAATCCGACGAACTTACGTCGTGATTGAATTAGACTGGCTGCTGGCGAAATACATAGCAACAAAGCCCTGCAAGGTGAAGGATAGTGCTTAAGAGCCAACGGCGATCGCCTTCAAGCTAAAAATTCTCTGGCGAATTCTGGCTCTGGCACGGCTTTGGGTCAAAGTATAGCTGTAGCCACTCAACCTCTGCCCTCTGCCTTTAATCCTTGCTTCCCAACCTTAGCCCCCTTCCGGAGATTTCCCTATGCCTCACCTGAAGCGTCGTCAGTTTCTGCAATTTGCAGGTTCTACCCTGGCTGCCATTGGCCTCAACCAGTTGGAGGTTATGCGTCAAGGCGATCGCGCTAGCCAGGTTTTAGCACAAGCAGCCCCGCGCAAACTGGCTTTGCTCGTCGGCGTCAACCAATATCAAGGAGACTTAAGCACCCTCAGAGGCTGCCTCACCGATGTCCGGATGCAGCGAGAATTGCTGATTCATCGCTTTGGCTTCAACCCCGACGACATTTTAGTTTTAACCGACGAAGCTGAACTCAAACCTACCCGCCAAAATATTCTGGCGGCGTTTGAAACCCACTTGATCGAACAGGCTCAGCCGGGTGACGTGGTCGTCTTTCACTTTTCGGGGCACGGTTCCTACGTGCGTGATCCCGATCCGATTGCGTTGCCCGCAGGTGAAGAATATGCCAGATTTCAAGGCTTCAATGGCACAATTCTCCCTAGCGACGCCCGCATCAACGTGTCTAACGGCGAAGTCAACGACATTATGGGCAAAACTCTGTTTTTGCTGCTGTCAGCTCTAAAAACCGATCAGGTGACAATGGTGTTAGATAGCTGTCACTCCGGCGGGGGCACGCGGGGCAACGTGCTAATTCGTGCCGAAGAGGCTCGCATTGCTGGCGTTGAAGCCCAGCCCAGCGAAACAGAACTGGCCTATCAAGCCCGCTGGATGAACCAACTAGATTTAACTTCAGAGCGTTTGAAGGCTTTACGCTCTGCCGGAATTGCCAAAGGCGTTGCTTTAGGCTCAGCCCAAGCCAATCAGCTAGCTGCTGATGCAACGTTTGGCAGCGGGGAAGGACAGTTTTTTGCCGGGGCATTTACTTACACACTCACCCACTACCTCTGGCAGCAACCCAACAGCCAGCCGTTAGCCACGGTCTTCACCAGTCTGGCTCGCCAGACGCGCGATGTGGCGAATAATTCCAAACTGGCACAAACCCCGATTTATCAGGTGGCTCCCGGTCAAGCCTACGACGACCAGCCTGTTTACTTAGTCAACGCCCCGGTGCCTTCTGCTGAAGCCGTCGTACTCAATACAACCGCAGCCGGAGAGGTGCAGTTTTGGTTGGGCGGCGTATCGTCCCAGAGCTTACAGGCGTTTGACCAAGGGGCTATTTTTAACGTAATGGATGTGCAAGGCAATGCTTTAGGGCAAGTGGAGCAAACTGGGCGAGATGGATTAGTCGGCTACGGTAGGCTGCAAGGCGTTCGGGCAGCTTCTCCGGCAGGGCTGCTGCTGCGCGAACGCGTGCGCGGCGTCCCGACGGATTTGACCCTAAAGCTGGGGCTGCATTCGTCGCTAGCTGAGGCGTTACCAACGGCGCAAACTCGCCTTAATGCCATTAATCGCATGGCGGCTATCCCTGTCGATCAAGCCTCAACGGTTGATTATCTGCTCAGTCGGCTAACACCAGCGGTAATTGCCCAAGCGCGATCGCGCGGAGTGGTTACCGCTGGCGAACCCGGCGGCATTGGCCTGACGACAGCAGATCTTATTCCCATTGAGTCTTCTTTTGGAGCGGCGGGCGAAAGCGCCGACCAAGCTATTAATCGCCTGCGACCTCGCTTAAAGATGCTGCTGGCGGGGCTGATTTTGCGATCGGTTTTAAATAGCGATACTTCAGACGTGGCGGTAAACGTTGAGGTCAAATCGGTGCAAGGTAGCGGCACCTTTGCCCGCTCAGCCAGCCGGGGAAGCCAGTCACCCGGCGTCATTGCCCAACAGCTTGAGCCGGAGATCAAACAGCTCACACCGGGTACCGAAATTCAAATTGAGGTCAGCAACAACGAGTCGCGCAGCCTATATATAGGGGTGCTGGTGATTGGTAGCTCTGGCAACATTTCTGTGCTGCATCCGCTCAACTGGGAAGATCCCGAAGGGGCAGCGCTTATAGAAGCAGGGCAAAAGGTAGTCGTCCCTAACAATCCTCCAGCGGCAGTTGGTCGAGACTATTGTGCAGAGCCAGACGAAAATTTTCACTTTTGCGTCTCGGGACCCGCCGGATTTTTTGAAATTTTGGTGTTAGCTAGCACCCTACCTTTACGGGACGCCCTCAAAGGGCTGCAGCAGGTTGCTGAAGATATTCAGGCTCGCGCGGGTGCTCCCATCGGCATCAGTCGGGGAGACGGTGATGAAGATACCCCGATTGCGGTGGTGAATTCGCTTCTGAGCGATTTAGACCAAATAACGCGGGCGGATATCGACATGCGCGGCGGGGTGCGGGGGGTCGATACCCAAAAATTAGCGGCGTTGTCGGTAATTGTCGAAGTGGTGGACTAGGTTGGGTGCGATCGCGCTTGAATGAGGTAACGACAAGATCGAGTTTTTCCAAGTCGGCGTTGGCCAGGGCACAACCGCTTGATTGAGCCAACAACCAAGAACGCTTTAGCCCAGATTGAAGGTCAGCACGACCGCTCAGGCTAATTGATCAAAAGGGTAGATCAATGCGATCGAAAGTATCTGCATTAGGGCTGGTGGTGGGGCTGGCGGTTTGGATAGCGCCAGTGAGGGTGAGTGAATCCGGGGGGTTAGCGTCTGCCCAGGCGCAAGCGCCTTCTCAGGCAGAGCAGCAGCAGGTAGCCGATCGGCTGCTCAAACGGGGCATTCAACTTTACCGAGCCAATCAGCTTCACGCCGCTTTGCAAATCTGGAAGCAGGCTTTAGCCCGCTATGAAGCGATCGCTGATTCCAGCGGCGAAGCCTATACATTGGTAGGGATGGGGTTGGCCTATAGCTCACTGGGTTCCTATGGGGTTGCCGTTTCCTATTTTGAGCAAGCGCTGCCCTTGCTGCACGCCACCGAAAACTATTCAACAGCAGCGCGGGTATTGACCTATTTAGGTTTTGTGCATCAAGCTTCTAGCAATTATCCGCAAGCCGTGACCGCCTACAGGCAGGCTTTGCTGCTTTTTCAGGCAACCCACAACCGGATGGGAGCAGCTAGCGTATTGACAAACCTGGGAATTGTCTACCTGGCGTTAGGTGAGCCTGAGCAGGCCATTGTTTACTTTGAGCAAGCGCTACCAACCTTTGAGGCAATGGATAGTCGCCGCGAAGTTGCCACAATTTTGAACAACCTGGGCAATGCCTACCTGTCGTTAAATCACTATTCGTCAGCGATCGCTCGCTATGAGCAAGCTTTAGCCATCAAACGCGAAATTGCCGATCACACCGCCGAGGCCGGAATTTTGATGAACCTGGGGTTGGCTTACTTAGCCCTCAGCGATTACCCCCAGGCCATTGCCTACCTAGAGCAAGCCCTGCCCACTTTTAGAGAGGTGGCCGATCGCCGGGGAGAAGCCAGCGCCTTGATGAACTTTGGCAATGCCCACTGGGTTTTGAGCGATTATCGTCAGGCGATTGTTTATCTAGAACAAGCGCTGCTGATTAACCGCCAGATCAGCGATCGCCGTGGCGTTGCCGATGTGCTGATTGGCCTAGGCAGTGCCTATTTAGCTCTAGGCGATCGCGATCAGGCACTGGCCTATTTTGAACCCGCCCTCGCCACCTTTCAAGCCACAGAAGACCGCAATGGCATCGCCGTGGCGCTGACTAACCTGGGGTTGCTCCATCAGGCGGCAGGCCACTATCCGCAGGCGATCGCTAATTTTAAACAAGCCCTGTGGCGTTTTCAGGCCATAGATAACCGTAGCGGTGCTGCCTACGTGCTGACTTATCTGGGCAGTCTCTACCAAGAACAAGCGCAAAATTCCCAAGCGATCGCCTACTATGAGCAAGCCCTGCCCCTTTTTCAAGCCATTGGCGATCGCGCTGGCGAGAGTCTGGTTTTCAGCAACCTGGGCGAATCTTTAGCCCGCCAAAATCAGCCTGAACTAGCCATTATCTTTTACAAAGCCGCCGTTAACATTCGCGAGGCGATTCGCGGCGATGCCCAACAACTGCCCCCGACGCTGTATCAGTCTTTTACAGCCTCCATTGCGGATGACTATCGCGCTTTGGCTAACTTATTGCTTCAGCGCAACCGCACGTTGGAAGCTCAGCGGATTCTCGATTTGCTCAAAGTACAAGAACTAGATGAGTATTTACAAGACGTACAGCGCAGCGAACAAACCGCTAGCGGCATTGACTACTGGCAACCCGAACAGCAGATCTTGGCTCTATACGAGCAAGCAATTGCCAATGCTGCAGAACTCGCTGAGCTACAAAGCCGACTCGTTAGCCAATTGAGCGCTCCCGAACGTCAGCGTTTGCAAGCACTTAGACACACCGAAAGGCTATTAGTTTCGCGCTTTACGGAGTTTTTAAGTTATCCCGAAGTCGCTACAGCGTTGGCCGCTTTGCAAACCAGCACCGACGGGCAAGGCTTAGATCCAGAGCACTTTAATCAGCTGCAAGACAATCTGCGCCAGCTACCGCAAGTAACGGTTTTGCTTTATCCCCTGATTCTAGAAGATCGCTTAGAACTCGTTTTAGTCACGCCTCAAGCTCCGTCAGTACGCTATCCGGTTCCTGTTTCGGCGGCTGAACTCAATCAAAAGCTGGTGGCTTTTGGCCAAGCGCTTAAAAATCCCTACAGTGATATTCAACCCCTCGCCCAGCAGCTCTATCAATGGCTGATTGCACCGCTAGAAGCAGAACTTGCCGCCGCAGGAGCCGAAGCCATCATTTTTGCTCCAGACGGGCCGTTGCGCTATCTGCCCTTAGCTGCCCTGCACGACGGCCAACAGTGGATAGCCGAGCGCTTTAGCCTCTCTCATATCACCGCTGCTTCTTTAAGCGACTTAAATCAAACTCGCCAAAGCGATTTACGGATTTTGGCCGCCGCCTGCGCAGATTGCGACTTTGAAATTACCGTCGGCGATCGCGTTTTTAACTTTGACGACTTACCCTTTACTGAAACAGAAGTTACCACGCTCGCTAGCCAGGTCGCCAGCGTTGACGTTTTACTCAACCAAGACTTTAACCCCAGCGAACTCGATTTACGGCTGGGTAGCTACAACATCATTCATCTAGCCACCCACGCTGCTTTTGTTCAAGGGAGTCCGCGCGAATCTTTTATTGTCTTAGGCAACGGCGATCGCGTCAGTCTGCAAGACATAGAGCAACTTTGGCACTTACCCAACGCCGACTTGGTAGTTTTGAGTGCCTGTGAAACGGCGCTAGGAGGGTTAGCCTTAGGCAATGGCGTTGAAATTTTAGGCTTGGGCTTTCAAATTCAGCAAGCGGGGGCCAGAGCTGCGATCGCTTCTCTCTGGAGAGTCAGCGATGGCGGCACCCAAATTTTAATGAACACTTTCTACGCGGCTTTAGCAGAAGGCCAGACCAAAGCCGCAGCCCTACAGACCGCCCAGCAAGCGCTGATTACCGCCGACTTTTCAGCCGTTGGTGGCGAACGGGCTGACATCATTTTGCAAACTCGCAACGCTCTTCCTGTCAACGTTACGAGTCGCCTGGATCACCCTTACTACTGGGCACCCTTTATTCTGATTGGCAATGGGCTGTAAAACAGCGCGTGGCTATTGAGGGTTGCCGTGGCTGCTACGCGCTGCTGACCGCTATCAGCCATGCAGAACGTTACAAACCACTGAAGTTATAGCCGATCCCTAGCAAAATGCTAAAACCCGTCTCGTCGGCAATGCTCAAATTGGCCTGACCGTTCGCGGTAAACTGGCTAGAAATAGGCACATCTACCCCCGCACTAATCAAGCCTGCCACCTCAGAATCGTCTTCTGTTGAGATCGCTACGCCACCGCCTACATAAGGCACCAAACTTCTAGGGCCAATATCGACGGCTCGACTGACAAAGTTATAGGTCACTGGCACCAAAAAGGTGACATCGTCGTCAATTACAGCCGCAGGCCGTAGCGAAATGTTGTCTGCTAGCGACAGCTTACTGATGACAGCAAAGCCTGAATCTCCAATGGTGGAATCGTCGTCAAAGCCAATATTGCCCCCAATGCCAATAAAGTTACGGCTAACCCCAGCTTGATTACGGGGTATACCCACCTGGGAAATTTCGACTTGAGAAAGCTCTATCGGTTCAGGTGACAGATCGGCGGCTGTTGGGTTTTGAGCTTTGGCAGGCAAAGTCCAAGCTGCTAGCAGGGCAAAAAACACCAGGGAACTGGTGCCAACAGGCGTCTTCAGCGATCGCAAAAAAGTCATAGTAATTGAGTAGCTAAGGTTAAACTGCATCGGTCTTCATAGACAAAGTCGAGGCGACTTAGATGTCTGGGCAAGTCTGCTGCCATTTTGGGGGATTTTGCCACGTGGCCTTTCTATCCAAAGAGTGAAATCTGTGGCTAATGGCCTGACTGGCGCTAGCGAAACGGCCTTGCTTACAGCCCAGCATTGCCCCATGGGCGTATAGCTTTAGCGCGATCGCCAGTAGAATGCAGACGTGACTGTTAGCCTTGCAAAAATATGAATTTGCCCTTACTCCCCCGATTGAACTTCCCGCTTCAGTCGGCGGCTACCTTAATAGAACTCTATATCAAGGCATCGTTGGCGACGGACAAAAGATTCACAGGCTGGTCACTGAGCGATCGCGATCCGCAGGTGATCGAGGCGTTGCTACCTTTTTTTGGTTGGATTTATCAAAACTACTTTCGGGTTAAAACAGACGGTTGGGAGCATATTCCCGCCGACACCAAAGTGCTTTTGATCGGCTCTCACAATGGTGGGCTAGCCGCCCCAGATACCGTGATGATGACCTATGACTGGTGCCGCAAGTTTGGCGCAGCCCGCCCCGTCTATGCGTTGATGGAACCCAAAATGTGGCAGGTATTTCCGGGCGTGGCTCGTTTAGCGGCGCAGGTTGGTGCCATTCAGGCTCGCCCACAAATGGCGATCGTGGCTCTGCAGCAAGGGGCGAGCGTCTTGATCTACCCCGGTGGTGTGCAAGATGTTTTTCGACCCTATGCTTTGCGTCACCAAATTCACTTCTGCGATCGCCTGGGATTTGTCAAACTAGCCCTAGAAGAAAACGTGCCTATCATACCGCTCATTTCCTACGGCGCGCATTCAACCCTCGTCGTCCTAGGCGATCTCTATCCCCAACTTGAACAACTACACCGAGCAGGTCTTCCCTGGCCGTTTGGCTTAGATCCAGGCGTCTTTCCCATTTATTTAGGCTTGCCCTGGGGACTAGCCGTTGGCCCTTGGCCCAATATTCCCCTGCCTGTTTCTTTGCATACGCGGGTCTGCCCAGCCATTGTTTTTGAGCGCTATGGCCATGAAGCGGCTCGCGATCGCGACTATGTGTATCGCTGCTATCAGCAGGTAGTGACAACCATGCAAAGTCAACTCGACCACTTAGTTCAAACAGAAGAGGCCAGCCTCAGTGATTGAAGGACTGTCTTTTGCACCCTCACATCATTCATCATAAAAGTATGCCAAACTGGCACCTGAACCACTGCATCTGTAGGAGTTAGGCGTGTTTCGCTAAAAGCCACAATGCCATCGTTTAGCTCATCACCAAAAGGACTCCAAACCCCTCTAGGGCCACTGGTGCCAGCCACAATCGTATAAGGAGACGACAAGCCAGGTAGCGACGCAAAAAAAGCTGAACGACTGAGATTGAAGCCACACTGTCCCGAAATCCAGCGAAAAGGCGGCAAATGCCAAGCATAAGCGGCAAGGCGAGGCGGCTGATTTGGGGTGCCCAACATCACCACATGCTCTGGCCAAGATACCTGCCCCAGCCCCAAAGCCGCCCGTGTCAGGATGCCGCCCAAAGAATGAGCAACGATGCTGTAAGAGCCTTGGCGGCTAAGCTGCTGTAAACGACGGTGCAACCGCGCCACAATTCCTTCAAAGGTTTCGGCAATAGCCAGGTAACCAAATTGCTCTGTCGCATAGCCGCTACGCTTGAGCTTTAGCTCTAAAGATAAAAGTGAAAGGGGGCTGCGGCTAAGGCCATGAATCAACAATATTTTCATGTCAGATAAGCGCTGCGAAGCAGATGAAAGCAGAGCGATCGCCCTACAAAAGAGCAGCTTTTTATACTTTCAATTATAAATATCACTAAAGGCAGAAGATTGAGGGCACAAGGGAGAGCTTTTTGTCGGCGGCTTGCAGCCCTGTCAGCGTCTTAACGTTTGTAACGACAGATCTAGCAGCAGTCTGACCGATTTTCTATCACAGCATTTCAGCCATTGAAGCGCTTCAAACCCGATTGAGCCATTTGGCACAGGCGATCGCCTTCTATAGATCTGGCCTATTGTCGTTCATGTCATCTGAAGACATATCTGTGGGGACATCGTTGTTGTCCAAAGTATCATTTTCGTCAGCAGTTCTCCTAGTGGGTAACTCCTGGCGCTCTATGGGAGTCGAAAAGTCATCTGCTGGCGGAGAAGCTTCGCCTGCCCTAGAAGGTGCAGCGTCCAGCGCCGCTTCATTCTCTTCTAAAGTATTGTTAGCTGCTGGATCCGTATCTGCTGGTAAAGCCTCTGCTGGCAGACCACTGTCTGGCAAGGCAGTTTCTTCACCGTCCGGGGTAGCCGCTTCTGCGGCTGGCTCTACCTCGCGAATAATCGTATAGCCACGAACGCTGGGCGTATTGGCCGCAGGTGTCGTCTCTGACGCGTTTCCCGCTTCTAAAGACGGCGGGGATGTAAGCGGATTGCGGTTCTGGCACAACTGGTTTAAGTTAATTTCTCTGCCAGTGGCGTCAATCATGTAACAGACATTTTCAGCCCTACCAGCAGCCTGCCAGCTTAATATCGCGGCGATCGCACTGATACTACCTAAAGACACCCAAAGATTTAGCTTCATGAGGAACCCCCATCTGAGCGCTATCTGTACAAGGTAGCAAAGCCTCAGAAAAGCGAATCATTTGATCATCAAATCAATGGTTCTTGCTGCAAACGCAAGAGACTGACAACCGATAAGTGCGCCTTTCGTCCATCACAACAACGCATCTTTGCAGGTTGGGATGCAACCCAGGCTTTATTAATATTGATTTGTTTAGGGTTAATTTATAGCTAAAGGCAGAGGACAAAAGGAAAACTTTTCTATCAGCGGCTTGCAGCTATTAAAGTGTCGCAATTTTTGTGGCGATCGCGATCGCTGCTGGGGCTGGTTTTAAAGAGGCGATCGCGATTAAATTCGCGGCTATTAGAGCTTAGCTTGCAGGCAGGGTCGAGGCAGTGAATCAATAAACCTTAAGCTTTTCCGCGTCATAGCCCTTTAACCTCAGCTCTAGCAGAACTCAATGCTATAGCGGATCAGCGCTAGTTATAGGCAGCTCGATCGTAAATCGAGTTCCTTGCCCAAGTTGGGAATGACAGCTAATTTGACCTCCGTGCTTTTCTACAACAATCTGGCGGCTGATGGATAATCCTAGTCCCGTTCCACAACCGACTGCTTTAGTGGTAAACAAATGTTCAAATATCTTTTCTTGTAAATCAGCCGAAATTCCTGGGCCGTTATCTTCAATATGAATTTTGACCATTTTTCCATCGGCTGAAATTTCTGTAAAAATCATGATTTGGTCAGGGTCAGCTTTAACTTCAGCAAAAGTTTTAGCTTGACTGCGCTCTCCCAAAGCATCAACCGCATTAGACAATATATTCATAAACACCTGATTAAGCTGACCAGGATAGCAAACAACCAAAGGCAAACTACCATAGTCTTTTATTACTTCAATTTCTGGTCGCTTCTCGTTAGCTTTAAGCCGATGCCTTAAAATCAACAAGGTACTGTCCAACCCTTCGTGTAAATTATAGGCAACCTTGTTAGATGTATCAGATCGAGAAAAAGTTCTGAGAGAAGTGCTAATGTTACGGATTCGATCAACCCCAATCTGCATTGAAGCAACTATTTTGGGCAAATCTTCCAACAGATACTCTAGATCAATCTCCTCAGCATGCTCTTCAATCTCAGGGTCGGGGTACTTTTCTTGATAAAGCTGAAAATGATTCAGCAAGTCTTTTATATAGTCTTGAATACAGTCAAGATTACCGCTGATAAAACCCACCGGATTGTTGATTTCATGGGCAACGCCAGCCACAAGCTGTCCAAGGGTTGACATTTTTTCACTTTGAATAAGCTGAAGCTGAGTCTTTTGCAGTTTGTTGACAAATTGAGACAACTCTGAGGTTCGTTGCTCAACCCGCTGCTCAAGTTCTTGATTAAGCTGCTGAAGTTTTGCCTCTGTGACTGCTTTTTCCTCAATTTTTTGATTTAGGAGTATGTTTTGTTCTTCTAAACGCCGGGTCAAATGATAAAGCTTCAAATGAAGCTTGACCCGAGCCAGCACCTCTTCTTGTTGAAAAGGCTTGGTAATGTAATCAACTGCTCCTAGTTCTAACCCCTTCACTTTGTCCACCACATCAGACAATGCCGTCATAAAAATGATCGGAATAGACCGAGTTGTGGGATATTTTTTCAGGCGCTGACAAGTTTCAAATCCATTGATTCCTGGCATCATCACGTCCAAAAGGATGAGGTCAGGTTGAGCATATTCAGCTTGCTCAATAGCAGACTCTCCGTCAGTCGCCACTAATGTCGTCCAATTTTCATGGCGAATAGCTTCAGACAACACCTTCAAATTAGTATGGTTATCATCAACTAAAAGAATTCGGATTGAGTCAGAGGTAGGTGCAACTAAATAATCGTTCATGATAGATACTCTGACATAACTGCGGATAGTAGAAAGTCAATACGTACTGGTTTTTGAACTAGACTTTTTTGGAGTATCTTAATAAAAAGAAGTAGCCAAAAAGAATTAGATTGTTTCGACCAAATGCTGCCTGGTAGTCCGTATCAAAAAACTATATATCTGAAACGCCCGCCTGCAAAACATTCTTATTATTCTTCGTGTTTAAACTGGTAAGCTGTTCTGAAAGAAAACTTCTGATCTTTTTAATTTGAAAAGTTTGAGTAAACGCTTGTAGTTTCTCAGAAAAGTCTTGAAACTTCGGCTCACGCCTAACTATTTCTTCCAATAGTTCTTCAATTCCCTGTAGATTACCCATTAAGGCGAGATGGTGAAGCTGCTTCAGCATGTCTTCCGGAGGAAGAATTATTTCAGTGTTGATTGAACTGTTATTTTGGTTGAGAGACTTTTGCTTCAGATTAGCTTGAGAATTTTGGTAAAGCCATTCAAGCTTAAGCTGTTTTTTTAGCACAGCTAGTAACTGGCTAAATTGAATAGGCTTTGGCAGAAAAGCATCGGCTCCTGCTTGTAAGCTTTCTTGTTGATCTGCTTCAAATACATTGGCACTAGAAACAACAATCGCCACATTTTTGAGTTGAGCATGTATCCGGAGCTGGTGCATTAGCTCAAACCCACTCATCACTGGCATAGACAAGTCTGTCAAAACCAGATCAGGCTGGTGGCTAACAGCTAAATCGAAGCCAACCTCTCCATTTTCTGCTTCAAGAACAACGAACCCAATAGGTTCTAACAGACTTACCAGCATTGACCGAGTTTCTGAGCTGCTATCTACCACCAAAATTTTAGGATTACCTGACCGAATGCCGACAATTTCTTGATTTTGATGGGTTGACTCTAGCGCTTCTGCGTTAGTCACGACGGGGAGTTCTAGATCAATCCAAAAAACGCTACCTTCGCCAAACTGACTTTGCACCTTTAACTGGCTACCCATCAACTCAACAATTCTTTGGCTAATGGATAGTCCTAAACCTGTTCCTTCTGACTTGCGAGACGAATCGCCAACTTGCTCAAAGGGAAGAAAAATGCTTTCAAGTTGCTCTTGAGTCATGCCTACCCCTGTATCTTCAATTTGAAAACGAACTATCGCCATACGATAAGCTGATGAAGGCGATAGTGGGCTTTCTTGATTTTCTGGCGGTAAACTTGATTTAGCAAGAACGGTTGAATCGGTTTTTTCTGCTAGATTTTTCAGCTTTGCAGCTGTTAGAGCTTTGGTTGGCCGTTGATCTAGCGTTTCAACCTTAAATGTTACACTCCCTTGATCGGTAAACTTAACAGCGTTGCTCAGCAAATTAATTAGAACTTGACGAAGCCGCTTTTCATCAACATAGATTCGTTGAGGTAGCTGATCTGCAAGCTTTAGCTTAAAAGCAATTTCCTTTTGTTCTGCCCGAATGCGGCAAATTTCAGCTACTCCATTCAAAAATGAAGAAAAGTTAATATCTGTAGGATAAAGCTCTAGCTTTCGCGCCTCAATTTTGGAAAGATCAAGGATATCGTTAATTAGGGTTAGTAAATGCGAACCACATTGATAAATAATAGAGATACCTTCGCGCTCTTTTGACGTGAGTGTTTTAGAGCGTTCTAAAACCTGAGAATAGCCCAAAATGCCATTCAGGGGAGTTCGTAGCTCGTGGCTCATATTCGCTAGAAACTCGCTTTTGGCCTGATTGGCTGCATCGGCTAATTGCTTTGCCTCTGCCAGTTCTTGGGTACGTTCTTTGACTTTTATTTCTAGCGTTCTAGAGTGATCTAAAAGCTGATAATTGGCAAACTCTAATTGCTGGTTAGCTAACTGTAATCGATATTGTTTGAAGGCAGCAGTCGTTAAAATGGTGCTAACAGTCAAAGCAACCATTGGCGGTACAATGGGTACCAACATACCAGCCAAGAAAGCGCAATAAGCACTCCCGATCAGAAAGCACCCGGCACCAAAGGCCACCACAAATGGCCTAGATGTCCAGTGCTTACGTCTACCTTCGCGGTGGTTGAGATTTTCTAGCCACCAGCTGCCAGCGGAGCCTGCTATCGTCCACGCAAAGATCCAGATTCCCTGCCAGGCTCCAGGCCATCCTCTCAACATAGAGCGACCTTCGAGCGCACTCCGAACAATCTGGCTGGCCAAATTGGCGTGGATGATCACACCAGGGGTCGGATTTGTAGCAGAAATCCAAGAGCTACTGTAAGGTGTTTCGAAAAAATCGTTGGTGCTACTGGCCGTTGAGCCAATTAAGACAATGCGATCGCTTAACAAATCCGGAGCGACTTGACCTGTTAAAACATCATGCATCGATACCGTTTGAAAGGCAGATTCAGGCCCTCGCCAGTTCATTAAAATTTGATATCCACCCAGTTCAGCCGGAGAATAACCCGCTACTCGACCTGTCATCGGCGTAAAAATTGCCTGTCCTAGTCGTAGCTTTTGTTGATTGGCATCTACCGATTCCAGTGTCACCCCTTCGGCTTCAAGGTACTTGAGAGCTGCCGCAGCGCCCAAACTCATTTTGATGGTACCTTCCTCGGTATCTTCAGCCGAAAGCAACCCTCGCCGGATTTTGCGATCCGCGTCCAAAACCAAATCTGCCAATGCTACCTGATTGGACTCTTTCAGCGCGGGGGGCGGTCCCACACGGCCACTGGTAATTTTTTCAATACCCAACAGTTCGGGAGTGTTGCGAAACACTCGCACTAAATCTTGATGTCCTGGCTCTTCTGGCAAGTCTCGATAGAGATCTAAACCGATTACACGCGGTTTCTGAGCGTGAATTTTTTCTAATAACTCTGCGAGGATTTGATCGGGAATAGGCCAATCACCTGCATTTTCAATATCTGTCTCGCTAATTGTGACAACTACAACCTGTTCTTCAATCGCTTCTTGGGAGCGTAAGCGAAAGAATTGATCTCGAATTGCCCACTCCAATAAATTGAACACGCCTAGAAAACTACCTAATACGATGGCAGTTGCCACACTTGGAGTGATAATCCAGACACTTCGATTTTGTTGAATGGTTGCTTTGACTTTCTTCCACATGGGGAGGTTAAGGAATAGGATCGATTGAGAACAGGACAATCTGCATTGAAAGCGGCAAGCTAAATTCTGCCAACATTTTCTCAATGCGGAAGTGACTACTTCTAACTACGAACAGGTTCTAGCTGCGAACAGGTAGATCTCCCCTTACGAGCAAAAATAGACATTCGGGAGCAGAAAGTCGGGCAGGGAGATCTACCCTTTGCGTTTTGCTGTTTGTCTAGTTAGGCAGCACAGCGGTAATTGGAGCAGCTACCACCTCGTCAAGTCCAACAGAATCCAGCAATTCTGTCCATTCTTGGCTAATGGCTTCACTCGTAGGCTGTTCCATTCGTAAAGATGCCCAGATTGCAGCCGTGTCGTACCAAACTCCATTCTCAGCCAGCAAGGTTGCTGCTTCTGCTCGATCAGCTTGAGCTAGCGTCTGAGCCAAAGCAGAATCTGGTTCAATCCGCTGAATCCAACCATCGACAAAAGGACTAGCTGGGGTTAGGTTTCCATCTAGCTTCAGCGTTAGATACCACTGGTAGTTCTTACCAACTTCCAACAGCGGCGCTTCTTCAGGAAGCTGAACCGTAACAATACCAGCTTCGCCAGAAACAGGAATTTCCATGCGGTAAACCAGATTACGGTTTTCGTCCTTCAAACTGAAGACAGCCGATTGAGCGTTGGAAGCGGGCAGGTAGACCAAAATGGCAGGATGGGTGGATAGGGTAGTACCGTAAAAGCTCTCCGGCATCAACGCCATCATTGCCAAAGGTTGATCAGCAAAGGCACCATTGGAACCGTACAAGTTGGTTCTGGAAGCGCCCCCATCGGCATGAGTAGGGGTTGCGTTGCCCGGGGGAGGAACAAAACCGTTACGAGAAGCCCCACCCGCTGCATAATCAGGAGCAGACCGATTCGGAGGGGGCGTAAACCCATTGCGGGAAGCGCCACCACTGCCGTTGCGGGGAGCGGCGTTGTCAGGCGGTGGAATGAA
>NZ_JBQLZL010000090.1:25146-28386 GCF_052168255.1 Almyronema sp.
GAAGCGCCGCCGCTACCACTTAGCGGTGCTGGATTGTTTGGTGGTGGACGAAAGGTGACAGCATAGCTGGGCTGGAGTGCAGCATCCAGAAGTCCCACCGCCAGAATCATTCCCGTTTTAATAAGGAAATTACATTTCATTGTGTGGTCTCACTTTCAAGTGGGGAAATAGAGTCGTTCGGAACACACTTACATAATGACTCTGAGGCTCTAGCCTAGAAGGTGTGTTAGGAGTACCCGATTGAGGAAGACTCCTATTTCTATCTTAGTAAAATTAGTCACTCCACGGTGCCGTAGTTTCTCGTACATAACGCAAAAACGCTACCGTAATTTCACGGCTTTCTTATAGCCAATTGCCAACCAAAACGTAAGCTGACCAGAAGAAGGGATCACGATAGAGGGGGTTAGCTAAGAAAGACTGTTGGGCTCTGCGCAATGCCTCAGCTTTGGTGATTCCAGGAGCTTCTAGCTGGCGATAAAATTCTGTCATCAGTTGAGCGGCAGCTTGATCTTTGACCGGCCATAAGGTTGCTAGGGTGGAACGGGCTCCCGACTTAACGGCCAAGCCTGCTAGACCTAATACCGCTCGATCGTCGCCTGCTGCTGTATCGCAGGCACTTAGAACCAATAGTTCGATGGTTTCTGCCTGACTGTTTTCTCGATTTTGTAGCAATTCAGACAGCTCCCAAATGTTGATTTGTCCATCCCAAGTCAATAAAAAGGTGTCATTTTGGTTGGAACTGAACTGTCCATGAGTTGCCAGGTGAACAACATTAGTTGAGCTTTGTTGTAATTGTTCAGCGATCGCTGCTTTGGTAAAGGCTTGATTGAGCACCACAGGCGCTGCCAGTAATTGGGCAATATCATTGACCTCTGACTCTACGGCTGGCAGAGCGCTAAAAGGGCCACGAGCCTGACTGATCCCCCCAATCATTGCATGAATGTATTGTTGATTCAGGGGACGGGCTGCCATGAGTTGCAAGCCTGGAGAGAGAGCTACCGCATACTTTTCGATGATGTATTGCTCACCATCATGGAGAACCGCCATTGGCACATTGCGCAGCAAACCATCCAAAACGAAAACCAGGGTTTTTGTTTCAGTGAGCAGGTGATTAGTGGCGGCTGGACGCAATAACCAATCGTAGAGCTGCTGTGAATAAGGCAAATGTTCTACCCGATCGGCGGAGGGATGGAGGGCGGTTAGTAAAGTGTGTAAGGTATTTTCGACTTCGGATTGACTGACATCGCTGCTGTAGTAGTGCAGCGGCTGACCCGCCATGGAGACAATAACCGCCAGACGGTCTGGCAAAATAATTGGATAGACAACCGTGGCGCTCTGATCAATTTGGTCGATTTGTTCTGGTTGGGCATCGAGACAGGCTTGTCGCAAGAAATTGTCAAGTTCTGCTAGCTGCAGCCCTTCAATCAGCTCTCTTGCCTGGGTCAATGAACTCTGGCTGGGGTTGCCCTGCAAAAGTAGTTCCACCAGTTCTCGATAAACGGGTTCAACGTTTTCTCGAAACGAAAACTGAATTTCTGGGTTAATTGCGACTAAGTCTCCTCGCAATGACTTTAAGGCTTTGACGGCTTCTGTGTAGACAGCGATCGCTTCTGGATACTTGTTTTGCTGCTTCAGCAGTTGACCAAGTTGGCCAGCCGATTGGGCAACGAGATCTTCGGCTTGGCTATGACGGGCGATCGCCAAAGACTGCTGCGTCAAGTCAATCGCTTCCGGCCACTGTTGGGTTTTTCGATAGAGGAGTCCCAGTTGACGTAGGGCATGGGATTCCGCTCGGGGATCTTGCAGCGTTTTTGCTGATTGAATAGAAGTTGCCAGCAGTTGAGCCAAGACTTGAGGCGACAACTGATTATGAGAAGCCGAAACTGGGGTTAAGATATGGGCAAAGTTTACAGCCGCATAAATAGAATCTCGACTGGGTGGTAGCTCAGTGAGTTGCTGGTGAATCGTAGGAATGAGAGTTTCTACCTGTTGCCACTGGCTTTGCTGAACCGCCAACTGCAATTGACTCAAGCGGGCCTGTAGCTGATCGATAGGCGTTTTGGCCGCTTGCTCTGCTGCTTCAAAGTAGGCGATCGCGGTTGTCGGATCATCTAATTCAGCGGCAAGCTTACCAATATTTAACAGCGTAGAACTTAGCTCGTTAGTGGCTCCCAGTTGCTTGGCGATCGCCAAGCTTTGCTCTAGAACGTCATAACTACTTCTGATATCCCCAATCACCTGCAAAGCTCTGCCCAGACTCCTCAAGCCGCTGATTTTGAGATCTGAATCTGGCATTGTGGCCAGTTGTTGATTGAGATCTTCTAAACGTTTTCTCGCTTGCTGATAAAAACCTAAAACTTGCAGCGCTTGGGTTTGATTAATTTGGCTCCCCAAGGCTCCCCATTCATCCCCAGCTTGTTCGTATAAAGCTTGAGCTTGCTGCCAGGTTTCTAAAGCCGTTTCAGCTTGCCCCTGATGGAGTAGCAAACTAGCTTGTGTGTTCAGCGCTTGGGCGCGTAAAATTGAGCTAGCTGGCGGATGGGTCTGCTCTAAAAGTTCCAGGCTGCGAGTAATAGCTGTTTGAGCATCGTTCCACTGGCTCAGTTCTTGATAAGCCGAGGAGAGATAGTTTAAGGCCAGTGCTTGCTGCTGAGTTTCTCCGTTGGCGGCGGCAGCGGCAACGGCTGTTTGCCAAGTGGCGACGGCTTCAGCAAATTGGCCTGAGGTATAAAAAGTTCTGCCTGTTTCTAGCAAGGTAGCAACGTCAGGGGCTGTAACCAATAACTCAGGACGAGAACGCAACGACAAGTCTGCATCAGGATGCAGTAATTGAGCTGTTGAGGTTGCGCTGACAGCGGTAGGTACCAGGGTCAAGCCAATACCTAAAAGGACTAAGATTAAAATTTTCCAAATTTTTTTCATAGCAACTCAGCTGAGACACCGTTAAAGAGAGTGGTTCAAGTCAAGCTTTAGGGAGAAGGGGGGGGAATACTGGCAGCCGAGCAGGTCGCATAGTTAGCAACCGCGCCGGGAAACCTACTGGTAGAGGTAGCAGTCACAAGTTCTACTTGCCCTGCTGAGTTTCTTACCCAGCCGTTGGTTTCAACAATTGGCGAAGCAGTAGATGGTTCTAGTAACGTTTCGGAAAGTGGCTGTGAAGTTTCAGTCCCAAACCCGGAGAGGTCACGCAGGTCGCTCCAGGGGCGATCGCTGGCTACCTGCTCACTGGGATTAATGGGG
>NZ_JBQLZL010000091.1:0-78276 GCF_052168255.1 Almyronema sp.
GCTCCCACAGGTTAGCGCTTTGGCGCTGCTGTAGAGTCGTTGTCATGATGGATGAATACCTAAAAGAAATATATACTTTTGTAAGCAATCTGTGAATGCCTACATTAAGAGATTAGCTTTAATACTTATTTTTGTAAACCTTTTTGTCCAGAAAAGTTATTGACTGAGCTATTTCTCCTGTCTACTTACCTCCGTCAAACGCTTTTCAGGCTTGCTTTTCAGGCTTTATGAGAAAAGGAGGCTGCAATGGCTGCGGCTATCTCAGTTTTGTTTTTACAAGTAAAAGTTTATGTTTATTAGTTAAGAAAATCTAAACAGCTAAGTCAGGCTTGACAAAGTATGAACAGCCTCAACTTTTGATGTTTTATGGCTTGGTATAGGTCAAGGCTCGCCATGCAAATTGGGGCAAGGAAAGCATCCGCCGCCAACGCCAGGGTTCTTGATATAGCCGATAGAGCCATTCGAGATGATTTTGACGAAACCAAGCTGGAGCACGGCTTTTGCTGCCTGACCAAATATCAAAGCTACCACCGACGCCCACCCAGATAGCTTGAGGGCAGAGATGTCGGTGTTCAGCAATCCAAAACTCTTGGCGAGGCACCCCTAACCCAACAAAGATTAACTTGGGCTGTAAGCTGCGTAAGCTCTCTTGAAAAGCAGGTTGCTGTTCCGGTGTTAGATAACCGTGCTGTACACCAGCGATCGCTAAGTTAGGCGATCGCTGCTGCCAAGCCTGCATAGCTGTTTCCGCGACGCCAGGAGTGCCGCCATAAAAAAAGACCGCTTCGTCTGGAGCTACTTTCTGCAACAATTCAGCTGCTAGTTCAATGCCGGGACAGCGCTGAATACGTTTACCCTTCAGCCGAAAATAAAGCACAATGCCTGCGCCATCTGGAATCACTAAATCTGCAGACTGAATAATTTTGCGTAAGACCACATTTTGGTCAGCCTGCATTGACATCTCGGCATTTAAGGTGACGACATGGGCTCCCCTGCCTTGGCGCATGTTGGATAACAACCAGCCAGCGTAGTCTCGACTCCAGTGAATCGGTAGTCCCATCACAGAAAGCTGTTCTAGGCGATCTGGTAGCATATACAACTCTCCGGCGACAAATTTCTCTCATTGAAGTGGCTAAAGTTGCCGTTGTCTATTGTCTCTGATTTTTGTGACTTGCGTAGGCTAGTCTGCAAACCAGTGTCTTCCTGATGACGCAGTTGGCTTGATGAAAATCTAATGATTCTGGTTGAAGAGTTGTTTAAAGTCTCTAAAGCTTTGCCATGCCGCTTCGAAAAAACGGCTTAATAAAAGAAGTCTTCTGTATTTATGGCTATAGACACCCAGGTTAAGACACTTCAACGGCTGAAAGCCTCTTGTCGAAAACCTTTCACCCTGCTTTTAGCCTGCTGCCTTTAGCTATAGATAGCTGTCTGCTGCTTCCATTTGAGGGTGCCAAAACCGCTGCCGCTGTTGCCAAAGATGGGCTAAGTCCTTTTTTGGCATACCTCATTTTCAGGATGTTGACTTTGAAATCGTTATGTTTAAGCTCAAGGATCTCAAGCTCGGTCAAAAATTTACGCTGCTTCTAGTCTTGATATTTTTAAGCGGTATTGTGGCCAGTGGGGCTGCCCTCTCTAGCACTCTTAACTATGGTGCCCAGGTACAAGTGACTACCAAGGCGCTTATGTTAATGGAAACCATGAACTCGGTGCGAGAGTATACCAACAGCGAAGTTAAGCCAGAACTGACAGCTCGTTTAGCCACTGAGTTTTTACCAGAAACCGTGCCCTCTTACTCTGCCCGTGAGGTATTTGAGACGTTTCGTTCGAGTCCACTTTATAGCGATTTTTTCTACAAAGAAGCTACCCTCAATCCCACCAATCCGAGGGATCAAGCGGATGCCTTTGAAACTCGCATCATTGAAGGTTTTCGTGCCCAAAGTAACCCTAAAGAGGTCAACGGGTTTCGCTCGACACCGAGCGGTGAACTCTTTTATATTGCGCGGCCCATTCAAATTGTTGAGCAAAGCTGTTTGGAGTGCCATGGTTTGGCCTCAGCAGCACCTGCCAGTTTAGTCGATCGCTATGGCAGTGAACATGGATTCGATTGGCAGATGGACGAAATTGTCGGTGCCCAAGTAATTTCAGTGCCGGCGTCTACGGTATTGAGCAGCGCTCGCAAATCATTACTGTTAATTTTGGGAATTTTTGTCGCAGTGTTTGCGATCGCCATTTTTCTGGTCAATATTTGGCTTCAACGCTATGTGGTGCGTCCGCTCAATCGTATGGCGATGGTTGCAGAAGCTGTCAGTACAGGCGATACTGACGCTGAGTTTACCCAATCCTCCAAAGATGAAGTCGGGCAATTAGCTCAATCATTCAACCGGATGCGACTCAGTTTGCAAATGGCAATGCAGCGCCTAGAACGATATCGCTCAGGTCGGCGCAGTTCTGGTTCTTCAAAGTAACTGGCTCTGAAATTCTTCAGCTTTTGTCGCATCAGGAATTTCTGCTGCCAATAGGGAAACAAGCTGGCGATCGTCTATGTCGGGATAGTCAGCTAGGGTTTCTTCGATCAAAAAGGAGGCCATTGGCCCTACGCAGCGGGCTAATGCTTGCTGACAGCGGTTTAAAAAGAGATCGCTAATGGAAGACGAGAGGCTTGATTCGCTCTGGTTGGCGATGCTGGCAGTTCCCAAAGAAATTTGTCTGCCTCCTGAACTACCCGGTAGCTGGATCCGGCTAGTAAACTCCGAAGCTTGAGCCGCGTTAGAAATGTGAGAAGCCAATGCTTCGACAAACCCTTGAGGAGAAATTTCAGGATACTGCTGCAAAATGTCTTCAACTAAGAAAGACGCCATTGGCCCTACGTAGCGGGCTAGCTCTTGACGACATTGGGCTAGAAACTGAGATTGCTCTGCCATCAAACCTGAAGGCAATGGCATGTCTGAACTAGCAAACTCAAAGGCCGGATCAGGATTGATCAGCGTCGGGGCTGTCGCCGACAGCGGAGCTGCCCAAGTAGTAGAAAGGGGGGCTGTCCCGCTTGCTTCTAAAGCTGCTAGTACGTCACGAGCTGATTGATATCTGGCTTTGGGTTGGGGGCTGAGCATTTGAGTGAGCACCTTTGCAAATCCCTGGCTGATATCAACTTGCGATCGCCACTGCCATTCCAGCGAATCTTGATCCATTAGCTGTCGGGGATACTGATTGGTCAATAAAACAATTGCCGTCACTCCCAAGGCATAAAGGTCGCTACAGGGATAGCAGCGTCCCAAACGAATTTGCTCAGGGGGGGAGTAGCCAAACTTACCCACAATAGAAGCTGCTTTGTCGTTAGTCGCCTGCTCTACGCCAGAACACAGCTTTGTAATTGCGTCGTTGACCAGTCCAAAGTCAATCAAAACAGGCAGATTGCGCTGCTGAGAAAAAATAATATTGTCAGGTGAAATGTCACGATGCACAATTTTCAGGCCATGCAAATAGTCAAGAACCTGCAGCATATGCTGTAGCCACTGTATGACCTCTGCTTCTGAAAACGCTTGCCGCTGCTGACGGCGGTGCTTCATCAGGTGAGAATAAGTCACCCCATCAATATATTCCTGCACAATAAAAAGGCGCTGAGATTGGGCAAAACAAGCCAGAAACTTAGGCACCTGAGGATGGTTGATTTGGTACAGTGTCTTTGCTTCTCGTTTAAAGAGATCAAGCGCTTTTTGCAGTGCATGGTTAGAGCGATTCGCCGCTGCTGGCACAAACTCTTTCACCACACAGAGTTCACCAAATCGCTGGGTGTCTTCTGCCAAATAAGAGCGACCAAAACCTCCCTGGCCTAACAAACGTTGAATCGTATAGCGTCCGGCGACCTTGTCACCAGCCGCTAGGTGTCCTTGAGGAATTTCAATCGCGCACCGGGCGGCTGGTGTGGGTGGCACAGAGGCAGGCTTGGATTTAGGCGCAAAGGGCGAAACGTGATAAGCAGGTACGGCTTCTTGGATATTTTTTAGCTGGAGCGGGCCTGCATCTACGGCATGCAAGCTTAACCGGGACTTAACGACGTCATAGACCAACTGAGAAATGCAAAGATAGCCCGGACGGGCTGACGTTTGCAAACGAGCTGCAATATTGACGCCATTGCCCATGACGTCAGATTCGCTGAAGAAAACATCCCCTAAGTGAATGCCAATGCGGTGCAAAAGTCTTTGTTGAGGCGGTTGCTGTTGATTGACCTGGGCAAGCTGTTGCTGAATTTTGACGCCGCAACTAACTGCCTGCACAGCACTGACAAAATACATCAGCAGGCCATCTCCGGTTGACTTCAACACGCGTCCTTCAAACTGTAGACACAGCTTTTCCATTAGCTGTAAGTCGCGCTGGATAATTGTCAGCGTTTCTTCCTCGTCAGTTGACATTCGCGCACTAAAGCCAACGGCATCGGTAACGACAATGGCTGCGAGTGTGCGCTGTCCTCGACCTTGGGCTAGGGCGCTGTTTTCCATAATGTAACCTGCTGCAAACAGAGAGTTGTGTGGTGATGAGACGAGTGAACGGGTAATTAATTGATTAGTTCTCACCCATTTCCCAACTAGATTGCGGCACCCTTAATTAGTTACGCTATGCCAGAATCGGGAAAAGGTAGAGAACTGACCCGAGCAATTCCCTAAATCACTGCTACAAAGTTTTTTCAGTGATCTCCGCAGTGACTTGTGACAGTCTCAAAAGCGGATAAACCGACTTGACACACCCCAATGGACAGCTACAGCCAAAGGCGGAAGGCTAAAGCCAGAAGACAAAATGAAAGCTTCTTTGTTAGCGGCTTTTAGCAATTTAAGTGGCTCAACCTGAGTGGCTACAGCTCTATAAGTTCAGTCTAGGTCGCTGGCCTCTCTAACTTGCCATCTCCGAGAAAGTACTTACAGTTTCTTTAAGCAGATGTTTGGCAACGGTTGATTAAAGTTATTCAGGTTTGTTGCAGATAGGCTTTAAAGCGAGTCTGAAGCTGGGCTACCGTCAGGTTTTGAGTCCAGTATTCTACTAAGGCGTGACCAAAGGCCCAAGCGTTGCGATCGGGAGCGCTGGGATTGTCTAGCAGCAGCGGCCACAGGGTTAGCAAGTCAAAGGAGCGGGAGGAGGGCTGGTCGTCATTGAGTAAGCCAAATAACTCGTAAGCCATTTGCAGTTTGCCAATGACTACAGGCAGTTCTTCTACCGGAATTTTTTCGGCTAGCAGATAGGCTAAGGTCGGTGAGCCGGTTGTCAGAGTAGAGAGAAATTGTAGGATGGGGCTTTTGAGCAGAGCCGTTAGCCCTTGAGTGGTGGCCATTTGAAAGGTGTAATGGTCGATAATTTTGGCTGCTGCGACCGTACGCGCTTCTTGATTGCGTAAAAACCGCGCTAGCCGCTGTTGCTTGGCGGGTTCTAAATGGCTGATAAGGGCTAGGGAGAGGGCTTCGAGATTCCAAGGCGATCGCCCGGTTACGTTATCCTGCGTGACGACGGGAACGCCCTGGGTGCAAAGGTCGCCAAACTGCTCTAAACGATAAGCCGTTGCTGCTCGAATGGATTGTTCTTTGGGGCGATCGCCTTGTTGCCAGTCGTAAGGGGGTGTCCATTCTCGAATGGGGCGTAGCCGATCGACTTGGGTAATCGCCACGATAACGGGTATATCAGCCCCGTCTACCTGTAAATCTCGCAGAAAGTCCACGTCCATTTGTAAAGCGGGATCTAAAGCGGGCGTGACCAGCAAGATCAAATCGGTAGTTGCGGCATAATCCAACACCTGTTGTCGCAGTCTGGCTTGCCGCACCTGTTCATAACCCGGTGTATCCCAAAGCGTCAGCGCTTCACCCGTGGCAGCTTGCCACTGATAACTTTGAATTTCATCGGTGCTGGGCAATACATCGACGGCTGCCCGCTCTGCCTTAAATAAACTGTTGATCAAGCTACTCTTACCTGCCCCGGTGCGGCCAGCTAGCAAAACACTGACGGGCTTTTGAGCCACCTGCTCTATGGGTTCAGCGCGGTCGAGCAGGGTTCGCAGGGTTTGGGTTTGGGCTTTGGGAACAGTCGCGGACTCTGGGGCTAGGGCGGCTGGGGGTAGGGCTGTGCCACCATAAAGGGCGATCGCCTGTTGAGCTAGATTTTTTAAGGCAGCTTCTCGTAAAAGCTGACTCAGGTTAAACAAAAGCTGCTGGGTAGCGCGATCGCTGGAGCGCTGAGTGGCTACTTTGGCGGCAGCAGCGGCTGGATTGATCACCCACTGCGCCCAGTTCCAAACCTGCCAGAGTTTACGAGCCGAGGGTTCCAACTTTTGATAGACCTCATAGGCTTGATAGGCTTGCCCAACCGTCATTTGGTTGAGTACCGGAGCAAGCTTTTGCATCCAGCGATCGGTATCATCCACAGTGCCCCGAATCAAACCGTAGGCTTGAGGGATATAAATACTGAGTAAGGGATACTTAACTTCGGGATGGTAAAGATGGGCGATCGCAGTAACGGTATCCTGACAGCGTTGCCAAAAGGTAGACCAGTCTTCCCAAATGGGGCGATCGCGCTGTGCGGCCTCTAAAATTTTTTGGAGTGCAGCTTCGGCTTGCTGCCAGTTAGCAGGGGAACCAATGGGTTCTAAAGCCGTTTCTAGTTCTTCGCTCACCTCAGCTACTGCCGCTTCTAGCTGTTGGGTCACAGGGCGAGTCCACCGCACCAGCAGCCAGCGCCAACCGACAATAATTAGCGTCAACACTGCCCAGATCCAGCTCAAGCCCCATTCGTGAATTTTCCACCCAGCGGCAATGAGCAAAAAAGTAGCGATCGCGATGAGCGGCAACCCCAGAACCGCCCATTGCCAGCGTTTGAGTTGAACCATCTTAGCCCCCATAGCTTTTGTTTCCAGTCTAAAGAGGCTTTCTCCTCTTGAGACAGGCTCTAAAGCTAGAACAAAGCCAAAAATACCTGATTGGGCAGACTATCTGAGACTTCCAGCGGCTGAACAAGCAAGCTCAATGCAAAGCAGCTTTTCCTGACGCATCTGGCTTGTGGTGAATGGCTAAGCGATCGAGGAACTTGGCTGTCAGAAAAGATTCCAGCAAGCCAATCGCAAACCTCTGTTGTAAGTTTTGTAAAGCTTGCCACCAGCCAAGCGTTCCATCAATCTTCAGTTTCGCCAAACCAAATAGCTATTTGCGCCAGTCCCAAAAAAAAGCGTGCGTAGACTGATTGACTACGCACGCTCAGATTTTATAGTTGACCTATGCCAACCTCAGAAGCTTAAGCAACACCAGCGGGTTGAGCAACTTCCGCACCCTTCAAGTAAGCCAGCATCGTGTCTGCGTCGGAAACTTCAAAGGGATCAGTGGGGCAATTGTCGCCGAAATCAGGTTCAATAAAGACCTTTTCAATTTCGCCGTCGTTGACCACCATCGAATAGCGCCAAGAACGCATACCAAATCCCAGGTTGGACTTGTCTACCAGCATCCCCATCTTGCGGGTGAATTCACCGTTGCCATCGGGTAGCAAGAAGACTCTTTGAGCGCCTTGCTGCTTACCCCATTGGAACATCACGAAGGCATCGTTAACCGAGATGCAGATGATGTCATCAACGCCTTGAGCTTTGATTTCGTCATAAAGCTCTTCGTAGCGAGGCAGGTGAGATGAGGAGCAGGTGGGGGTGAATGCACCAGGCAGCGAGAAGAGAACTACTCGCTTGCCGCCAAAGATGTCTTCGGTGGTGCGGTCTTGCCAGCGAAAAGGATTCGGGCCTTCTACCGACTCGTCACGTACACGAGTTTTGAACACAACATCTGGAACGCGCTTAACAACTGTCATAAATACCTCACTAACTCTAGAAGTAACTTGGCTTGCAGGCCATCACAAATAGTGAACTGCTCTCAAATTAGAATAATTCTATTTTTAGAAAAAGTGCAAATATATAAGCCTTCAAAAAGAATATGAATTTTGATATAAGAACTCCTTTTGTCTAGACCTTTGGCTGTGTCTTTTGCGTTACGATCGCAGAACCCATACTGATATAAACAAGCAAAACCAATAGCCAGACCATGAGTCAGCGCTTAGCCGATCCCATCGTTAAAACGCTCAAATCTAAAGGCTTGCGCATAACGCCGCAGCGATACTCTATCTATGCCAGCTTGCTAGAGAGAACCGACCATCCAACCGCCGAGCAGCTTCTAGTCGATCTCAACCGTGATTTGCCAATTTCTTCGCAGGCAACGGTGTATAACTCTTTGCAAGCTCTTTGTGACGCTGGATTGGTTCGTGAGGTGCTACTAGAGCATGGGGTTTCCCGCTATGATGCCAATACTGAAGCGCATCACCATTTTGTCTGTCGTCAGTGCGGTGTTATTGAAGACATTGACTGGCATACTTTTCCAGACTTAAGCCTCAATCAGCTACGACCCGGTTTGCAAGCCGAAGCTTATGAGGTAACTGTGCATGGGCTTTGCGATCGCTGTTGTCACTAGCTGTCGTTGTTAGCGATGGCAGCGCAGATTCAGCTTCAGTACGCTGACCTTTAGCGGCTAATGGTAATGGAGTGCTTGGTTTTTTGCTTGTTCTGTTAGCAGCTAGCTTTTTTTGCTTTCAGAATGTAATCGTCAGAATTTTATTCAATCAGCAAAACCTTTTTGGTGCCTTTGCCGTGGGCGGATTTGTTGATCCAACCCTGCAAAATTCATTTTTGCTGTTGTTCATGCGTACGGTGGTGGTGGTTCCCTTACTAGCCACCTTAATGCCAGCGCTCTATCGGCCTGCATGGAAAGAAATTCGTCAGTTAGCCATGCCGCAACAGCGAGTTTTTTTGGCGCAAGCGGCGGCTAGCGGCGTTTTTATGTTTTTATACCTGGCTTTGCTTTATATCGCTATTGGCTTAATTCCGACTGGAATCGCGCTGACGCTGTTTTTCACCTATCCCGTTTTTACCGCCTTGCTGGACTGGTGGATTTTTGGCGCTCAGCCTTCCCGGTTTCGCTGGGTAATCATGGGGCTAATTTTGGTGGGCAGCTTTTTAGCTATGCCCCTCACCGGAACTGAATTGAACCTTACTAGCTGGCTGGGCGCTATTTTGGGGGTTGCTTCTGGGGTGGCGTATGCCCTGTATGGGGTGATCGCGCAAAAGAGTTTTGAAAGGGTTCATCCAGTGCCGTTTACTTGGTTGAGCTTTGCGGTGACGCTGGGGCTATCAGGGATGAGTTTGCTGTTTTGGCGATCGCAGTTTACGTCTTTAGCTTGGACCGGATTGTGGATAGGCGGCGTGCTTTCGGCCATTTTCACTTTGACAGGCCATCTTTTAAACAACTTTGGCATTCGCCTGATTGGGGCTACTCGGGCTTCGATGGTCGGTGCTAGCAATCCAGCGCTAACGGCACTGCTAGCTTGGCTAGCGATTCAAGAAAGCTTGAGTGGGTTGCAGGTCACAGGCGTTGGGGTGGTAACGCTGAGCGTAGCGCTATTGAGCCAGGAAAAAGCAAAATCGCCTAGCTAACGACAGAGGAGCTGAAAAAGTTGTAAACTTTTATAAACAGATTTTCATATTCTAAAGTTTACTGACGTTTTTGAACTAATCCCGATGTCTACCAAACTTGGATTCGGCTCATCTAAACCGCAGCGTCGGCCTTCAAAAGGAGCCGCGCAACGGGCAAAAGCTTCTCAGCAATACGATCGCTTAAAGGCTGACGGTACGCCAGATTTTGAAATTTATATACGGATTCGCGGTAAGCAATCCTGGTATCCGGTAGGGGCGATCGCGGCTAAGCGATCGAGCCTGATCAACCGGGCTATTTTTAACAGTCAAAGCGATTTGTTGCAGGGTGCTTTTCGGCTTTATCCGGTTTTGCGCAAACACAAAGATCAGTTGGAATATGGCTATCGTTTAAAGGAATTTAAAGATGAGCCAATTCAGCTAGCGACAGCACCCGGAGCGGGCGTTTCTGGGGCGATCGCCCAATTAGGTCAGCAAATGACCGCTTGGTTCAAACGCTAGCAACCGTCAACTTTAATTTACAAGACTGGTCGTCGCCATAAAGCCGGAATTGAGTAGGCTAACAACGCGACCCAAATCAGGCCAAACGTGACGACGTGGGTAGCTGTAAAAGGTTCACGGTAAAGAAAAACGCCCACCATCAACTGAAGCGACGGCGCAATGTACTGAAAAAAGCCCAGCGTGGAAAAGCGCAGGCGTTTGGCTGCGTGGTTAAACCAAAGCAGCGGCAAAGACGTGGTGATGCCCGCTCCCACGAGCAAAAGCGTAATGGGCCAGTGGCCGCTAAAGCTGCCCACCCCTTGCACCGCCCAATAGCTCACCAAGGCGATCGCTAGGGGCGTTACCATTAAAGTCTCAACCGCCAGCCCAATCATCGGCGTTACCAAGGCGATTTTGCGTAGCATGCCGTAAAAAGCAAAAGAGAAGGCGAGTCCCAAAGCAATCCAGGGCACCGTTCCTAGCTGCCAGATGAAGTTGACCACAGCCACTATGGCCAAACCCACTGCTAAAAGTTGGCTGCGGAGCAAGCGTTCGCGAAAAAACAAAAACCCTAGTAAGACATTGACCAAGGGATTGATGAAGTAACCTAAGCTGGCTTCAACCACCTGGTCACTGTTGACGCCGTAGATATAAAGTCCCCAGTTGAAAGAGAGCAGTAAGGCGGTGAAAGCCAGTAAAACTAGTCTTCTCGGCGATCGCAAGAGTTCAGTTAATTCAGCCCACCGCCGCTGCAAAAGCAAAATACCGCTGAGAAAAACCATCGACCAGATAATGCGATGACTCAACACCTCAACGGCGGGGACAGCGTCTAGAAATTTCCAGTAAATCGGCAGCAAGCCCCACGCCCCATAAGCCAAAATGGCATACAGTGGCCCTATCCCCACAAGCTGATGAGAGGTCGCCAGAAACCGGGAAAAGCGCTTCAAAAGATTTTAGATAAAGTAACGAATAAACAGCGACTATTGAGGAAATGATTTAGTATCGATAGTATCTATGATGCTAGCTCAGGGGGCATGAGTCCAATGGAACTTTTGATCCTTTTGGCGATCGCCTTTGCTGTCTTTACGGCTTGCTCAATTTTGCTGACAGGCATTTTAGTTGCCCCTTGGATTATTGTGGTGGGGGTCTTACTTTTAGGCTTACTTGCTATTCAGTGGCTTTCGCTTCAGAGCAATTCTCAGTTGCCTGTTGTTCCCGATACCTCTTTGAAGCCAACCGTTCCTATGCCGCCGACTGATCAGCAAAGCCCTGCTAAAAAGCAAGCGGCTGATTTAGTTTATCGCGGCGTCCATTACAAAATTCACCCTTCCCATCCGCCGCAAAAAACTAATCAAACTGAAATTAGCGGCGTTTATCGCGGTCATCCTTGGGGCAAAACAATCAAAAACGAGCCAGCTACTAATAATCTCGATCAAAGCACAACTAATCAAAGCAAAAGCACCCCTGAATTAACTTACCGGGGTGCCAAAATCAAACCAAAGTATTCAGAATCTGACGCCTAAACGTCGGCTTAGCTCCCTATTGGGGCAAACCTTCAGCGTTTAGATAACGCCTGTTCCCTTGCCGCGCTCATCAGCCTTAGAGGTGAGCTTACCCTCTTCGTCTGTTTGGTTAACCTCATCCATTTCTTCCATCCGCTCGGCGGCGCTGGCTTCTTTTTCTGCTCGCAAATCGCCAGGTTCTTCAACGTACATTTCAGGCTCAACTGCAAAATTGTTGATTAAGCCTTCGCTATCGACGGTATAGCCTTCGGAGTTAGGTTTACCCTGATCATGAGGCGTTTTTTTATAGTTTTCACCCTCTCGTTCTTTGCGGGCGGCTGTTTCTGCTGGAACAATCTTGCGATCGTAAGTATCTTTAGAAGCGTCGTGTGTGCTCATGGCATCTCCTGTATTTTTTATAATGATTAAGTCAAAAAATCCTCAATCAATTAGCTTTTTAAGCTCAATTCAATACTAAAGAGTTGGCCATAATAAACATCGTTCCAAAGAGGGATCTCCGTTTTGTCCTCTGCAATGGCCGCAAAAAGACAAATTCCTTCCTAAAAAGGATTAAGGTACCGTACCAAATGGTTGAGGATTGAGTGCTAAATCAGCCGCGATCGCCTGATACAACGCTGCGGCTAGTGCCGTATTGGCTTCGTCGGTCAACCCAGTTGGGCTATGAAAAGCTTGGTTTTCAAACGTTTCGTATAGGCGATAGAGATCAACTACTTTCGCATTTTCAGACGTTTGGGCTGCCTGATTTGCGGCTTCAGCCAACTTAGGGTAGCTCTGCCGCACGCGCTCGATATAGTCTGTGCCTAGCTCTTTCACAATAGCTGCCTCAGCAGGCGTCAGCGCTTCCTCAGCGCGTCCGGTAATTTCTGGCTGCACGCCGATAATCAACCGTTTGCGCATCCCTGACGTCCAGCGCACCATTTGTAAAAGATGTTGGCGATAGCGATTGACCCGCTGGCTTAGCTCAGCCTCATCAGCCGCCAACTGCTCATGTAATGGCAGATCAGCCCTAGCTGTCAACAAATTCAGCGGCTGAGTTGAGCTTTCATCGGGTGGCTTTGACTGCGGTAGATAATACTTAGCCAAGCGGACGCTATAAAGACGGTTGAACCACTGAGCAATTTGCCGCCGCAGACGACGGCTGAACGACTCTCGCTCATTGTGTAAAGCCGATTCCAGACCAGGAAAATCTGTACCTAACTGATTACTTGGCAGGAGCAGATCAGGATAGCTATCTAGCACCACAAGCATATCTGGATCGTACGCTGCCACCCGCTGTACCAGCAGCGCTAGCTCATTGCCAGCGGCATATCCTGGAACGGCAGCATTGACTACCCGATACTGGCCAGCACGAATTCGCGGTGGCAACGCCAAAGCTTCTTGCACTTGGTCGGCCCGATAAGGGAGTACCGTAGGCTGAAACTGCCCGGGGTTGGCTGCTTGCTGAGCAACCTGGTTGTTGAGTTGAGCTTCTAACTTTTCAGTAAAAGTTGATTGATTGTTAGCGCTGAGCTGACCAAAAGCGGTTGAGCCGCCCAAAACAAAAATGCGGATTTCGTCGCTGCCTTTGGTTGTTGAAATCGGTTCAAGATCTCGAAAACCCTGCTCATTAATCGCCCAAAATTCGCTGCTTTGTGCAGGTAGAAGCTGATAGCCTAAAAGGGGATTACGAGCTGCCGCCAGTTCACCGCTGTGAGGAATCGCTTCATAAGGATCTCCTTCTGGATCAACAAAGTTCAGTTGATAAGCCTGCACAATCGGCGCGGTTTGATCTTGGGTCAGCCTTTCAGTTAACCCTGCCATATTGACAACCAGTCGGGCTAGCAATTCTATTCCGATGGGAATAACAATCACCAGCAGCAAAACAGGAAGCCAGCGAAATCTTCGTGATTTTCGTTCGTAACGGCTGCTATATCGGCGGCGGCGACGATTAAACACCATGAGTGGCCCTCGTATCCCTTCACGCAGTGCGCCTCTGATAGACGCTAGAACACCCTCTTATGTGCCCCAGCCGGTCAATAGTGCGGCTGCTTTGGCTGTAAGCCAACCAACCTTTGGGCGGGAACGCCTGTCGATTGTACTACTGTCTGCTAATTTTTCTAAGACTTCCTGCTGTTTCAGCAAAGAACGGGTTAAATTCTGCCGCATCGTTACATTTAAGCCTGTTCCGCTTTGCCGAAGCTGTCCGGGGGCTTTAGGCAAGTGCGAGCGAAAGTAAAGCTGGCAGCCATAAAACGCCATCAATCCAGATGTTATAAGTGTCGCGGTGGGTGTTGGCATCCACCTGGCTAATGTAACTTAGGGTTAAAATCAATGACGGTAGAGCGATCGCTGGAGCGGGTATTTGCAGGTTTTCTTGCCAGCCCCAAGCCAGCAAAGCGATCAGCAAAAGGTTGGCCGCTAGCCAAAACCAGCGCGTATTGCTGACTCCCCACAGCACTGGCATGGTGTAGACACCTTGCTGACGATCTGACTCTATATCTCGAATATCAAATATGTGCGAGTTGCTGCCGACAAAAATCAACAAGAACAAGCTTGTCAAGCCACCTGCCAAGTCTAAGCCTTGCTTGGCATAGGCCAGTGGGACGGCAACTACTGCGTAGGTAATGGTTGCAGCAACGATCCAAGCCTTTGCCCCAGGAATATCTTTGAGGCGATACCAGCGCCACTGCGAATGTCGATAAATCGGCCATAGAGGTATGCCGTAAACGAGGGGAATGAGTCCTCCCAAGCAGACCCAGCGCACTGTAACCGGGGCTTGGTAGATTAGCCAGCTTAGCCCAATGGCTGCAAATCCTAGCAGTAGCGTAACCCCAGAGTGGCGGAAGAAAGCCTGGGCTTTTTGATCGGGGATTTTTTGAACTTGAGTGTCAATGACTCGATCTAAATTGTAGGGAATTAGCGCCGCGACAAAAATGAGCAAGATGGGGGATATTTGCCACGCTAAGGCCAGCGTTTGCTGGACAAAGAAGACCAAAGAGGCGATCGCCGCTGATACCCAAATGTTGGAGTAGATAAACAGTCTAAGAAAAGTATCGTAAAGGACTTGTCGATGACAGCGATCGCGCCAAAAACTCAGATTCATAAAGATTGACAGGTACTTCAACTTTCTTTCTTAAGAAATTTTAAGAAATTTAAGCTTGATCCGGCTTGCCCCAAACGGCTGGGGTTCGATCCAGCTCAAGTCGTTTCTCCCTATTCGCTGTCAGCCAGATAAAGTTCTGCTCTAAAGACTTTGGGTAGCGAACTGCTTTAGGATTGAACTGGTGACTGAAAATTTGTTCTGCCCTTGTGGCCTCAACAAGAGAGAGAACAAGTTTTGAGACAGAGCGTTGATGAAAATTTTTTGTCGATACCGCTTGCTACTTTAGAAGAAAACTGGCTGACTGTCGGGTGGCTTAACCATGAAATCTGCGATCGCTCAACTAAAAACAGCTCTTCAAAGAGCTATGGCGCAGGCGTTTGGCCCCAACCTTGCCGATACCGATCCTATCTTGGTGCCAACCAGCAATCCCAAGTTTGGCGATTATCAAGCCAATGTGGCGATGTCTTTAGCCAAGCAACTGCAAGACAAACCCAGAGCGATCGCCGAAAAGATCGTGACTCATTTAGATGTCAGCGAATTGTGTGACCCCCCTGCCATTGCTGGGCCAGGGTTTATTAACCTAACCCTCAAAACCGCCTATCTAGAAAACCAGCTTCAGCAGTTTCAGTCCGATCCGCGCTTAGGCGTCGAGCCGACCAAAACTCCCCAAAAAGTCATCGTGGATTTTTCTAGCCCCAACATTGCTAAAGAAATGCATGTCGGGCACCTGCGCTCTACCATCATTGGAGACTCAATTGCGCGGGTTTTAGAGTTTCAAGGCCACGACGTTCTGCGACTTAACCATATAGGCGACTGGGGTACCCAATTTGGGATGCTGATTACTCACCTGCGGCAGGTGTGCCCAGAAGCCATTACTGACTCAGGCAACGTTGACCTAGGTGATTTGGTTGCTTTTTACCGCGAGGCCAAGCAACGGTTTGATACCGATGCAGATTTCAAAGAAGCTTCGCGTCAGGCCGTTGTTGAACTGCAAGCAGGTGACCTAGACGCTGGTAAAGCTTGGCAGATTCTCTGTGCTCAGTCGCGTCAAGAATTTCAAAAAATCTACGATCGCCTGCACATAAAGCTGATAGAGCGCGGTGAGTCTTTTTATAATCCCCTCTTACCGGATGTGGTAAAAGATCTAGACGCCAGCGGTTTGCTAGAAACCGACCAAGGGGCTGAAGTCGTTTTTTTAGAAGGCTTTCAGAACAAATCAGGTGACCCGTTACCTTTGATTGTGCGTAAATCAGATGGCGGCTATAACTATGCCACCACTGATCTAGCGGCTATTCGCTATCGCACCCAGCAAGACGCCGCCGATCGGATTATTTATATCACTGACGCTGGGCAAGCCAATCACTTCGCTCAAGTGTTTCAAGTGGCGCGGCGAGCCAATTGGATTCCAGCGGATGTTGAACTGGTGCATGTGCCTTTTGGCGTGGTTCAGGGGGAAGATGGCAAAAAATTTAAAACCCGCTCTGGCGAAACCGTGCGGCTTAAAGATCTGCTGGATGAAGCCGTCAGGCGATCGCGGGCTGACCTAGAACAGCGCATTGCCACCGAAGATCGTCAAGAATCTGAAGCGTTTATTCAAACCGTGGCCGAAGCTGTCGGCATCGGCGCTGTCAAATACGCCGATCTCAGCCAAAACCGCACCAGTAACTACATCTTCAGCTACGACAAAATGCTGGCTTTGCAGGGCAACACAGCCCCCTACCTGCTATATGCCTATGTGCGGGTACAAGGCATCAGTCGCAAAGGCGGCATTGATTTAGGCAACCTGGGCACAGATGCCCAAATTCACTTAGCAGAAGACACCGAGTTTGCCCTAGCCAAGCACCTGTTGCAGCTAGATGAAATTTTGGCAGAAGTCGAACGCGATCTAATGCCTAACCGCCTTTGCCAGTATTTGTTTGAGCTGAGCCAAAAATTTAACCAGTTTTACGATCGCTGTTCAGTGCTACAGGCCGAAGAACCTCAGCGAACCTCTCGCTTGATGTTGTGCGACCTCACGGCTAAAACGCTAAAGCTCGGACTGTCGCTGCTGGGCATTCCGGTGCTAGAGCGTATGTAAGCTTATGACGCTAACGCTAACGCTGATTTTGCTGCCAGAAACGTTTGCGATCTGTCGGCTAGCCCCGGAAGCGCCTTTACCTTACTGGGCAACCGGGGGTTCTCTATTTTCTATTACCCGTACCGCCGAAGAACTCTCAATTGTTTGTGCCGACAGACGCATACCAGAAACCGTCATCTGCGATCGCCCCTGGCAAGCCCTTAAAGTTGACGGTCCTCTAGATTTTGCCCTAATCGGTATTTTGGCTTCCCTGGCGACTCCTCTGGCTGAAGCGGGCATTAGCATTTTCGCCATTTCTACCTATGACACTGACTATTTGCTGGTTAAACAAGCCCAGGTGAAAGCTGCGATCGCTGTGTTGAAGCAGCAGGGTCACCGCTTGGTGTCGTTGGGGCACCCCGATGAGGGGCTATCACCTTAGAGCGGCAACGATTAGCCCAGCCCCAGCAAAATTAAGCCAAACTGGCTAACTTAAAAACTTTTGCACAGCAAAAAGCAGCAGCCGAAGTTAGCCGCTTAACCTGCTTTAAAGACCCACGAGCCTAGAGCTGAGAAACTAACTTTCTGACTTACGTTGCCGATTAGATCGATGGGCTACCAGCGTTAGCAAACCGTAAATTGATAAAAGATAGGCAATAGCAAGTACAGGAATAATGAGCGGGATAGCGCCGTAGTTCATGATGCGTGTGATTCAGAGCGAGTGGGAAAGTTTTTATAGAAAAAAGCTTGCACAGACATTTCAGGCGTTCAAGAACCCAAAGGCTCCCCATTCGCCCAAATAAGCTATGCGCAGATATCCTCGCAAAAAGCTATGCGAGTTGGTAAATTAGAGTTTTGAGTAAGTTATGAGGACTTACCGCAAAACCTTTTAATGAAGTGAACTCAATCTGCTTCTCCTGCTTCTGAGAGAGCAAGTAAACATTGCCTGATCAGAAAGCTAGCTGGTGTACCCTTGATGGATACGTAAGCTGCAACATCTCGCAGAAGAAAGCAGGATCACTTCGCCTCAAACCTATGACCTCAGCCCATAATTGCTTACGAGCCAGTAGATTATTAAGTTTTTCGGAAATCTTATCTATAGATTAGCATACATCTGCTGACTGTTGGCGAAATTCTGAGAAAGCCTTAACAAATCTCAGAAGTTGTCAGAACGCTTGTGCGGTCGGCTTTTTGGGTTTTTATTCGGCGACGATAAAAGCGCTGCCGCTTAATTTTTCTTAAAATATAAGATTTTTTCTGTTTTTTGGTGTCAAGACTCCCCTGGGCTGTTGGGGATCGCTAAACTCTGTCGTTATTGCTTAACATACTGATGGCTTGACTTAGAATGAAGACAGATAATGTAAAATTTCGTTAATAACTTGCCTGAGTCGGCTATCCATGACTTCAGCCATCTCTCTTTTTTCTCCTGTTGAAGCAGACTTGAGTTTGCTATCAGAAAATCTTAAGCGTCTGGTGGGGGCCCGCCACCCGATTTTGCACGCAGCTGCTGAGCACCTTTTTGGGGCTGGCGGTAAGCGAATTCGGCCAGCGGTTGTGCTGCTGCTGTCTCGTGCGACTATGTCTGATCAGTCGTTAACAGCCCAGCATCGGCGTCTCGCTGAAATCACTGAAATGATCCATACCGCTAGTCTCGTCCATGACGATGTGGTGGACGAAGCGGAAATGCGGCGGGGAGTGCCTACCGTCCACAGTAGCTTTGGTAATCGAATTGCGGTCTTGGCAGGTGATTTCCTCTTTGCCCAATCTTCTTGGTATCTAGCTAATTTAGACAACCTAGAGGTGGTTAAGCTGCTGTCGCGAGTCATTATGGATTTGGCGGAGGGAGAAATCCAGCAAGGCTTGAACCGCTTCGACACTGAACTCAGTATTGAAGCCTATTTAGACAAAAGCTATTACAAAACGGCTTCACTGATTGCTAACAGCGCCAAAGCCGCCGGGGTGCTGAGTGGCGTCTCTGCTGAGCTGAAAGAACAGCTTTATGGGTACGGGCGCAATTTAGGGTTGGCTTTTCAGATTGTTGATGACATTCTCGATTTTACGAGTTCAACAGAAACGCTAGGCAAACCAGCAGGCTCCGATTTACGCAGTGGTAATTTAACCGCTCCAGTTCTTTACGCTATGGAGGAACAGCCAGCCTTGGCACAGGCGATTGAACGTGAATTTGCCGAAGTAGGTGACTTCGAAAAAGCGATCGCCACGATTCATCAGAGTCAAGGAATTGAGCGATCGCGTACCTTAGCAGCCAAGCATATTGAGCAAGCCAACGCTTGTTTAGCGGAGCTAGCTCCTTCTACCTCTCGCCAAGCGCTATTAGACATTGCTGATTATGTTTTAAGACGGTTGCACTAGTCCAGGCAATTGCGTTTTACAATTTGTGGCTAAATCAAAACTGGTTTACAAGACGCCGTGAACTTTGCTCTGGTAGTCTAAATGAGATTCTTATCAGAGGGTAGGCGTGAGCGATTCCCGCGTTATCTGTCTGGGCGAAGCACTAATAGACTGCTTAGCTGACCAGCTAGGTGTACCGTTGTCTGCCGTCACGTCTTGGACGCCTTATCCAGGGGGAGCGCCCGCTAATGTTGCTTGTGCCTTGGCCAAGCTGGGCACCCCCGTTCGACTGGTTGGCTGTGTCGGCTCAGATCAGTGGGGTGAGGCGTTATTAAGTCTGTTACAAAGTCGAAAAGTTGACTGCACCTATTTACAGCATCACGATCAGGCACCTACTCGCCAAGTTTACGTGTTGCGAGATCAGCAAGGTAGCCCAACTTTTGCAGGTTTTAGCCAACCTGATCCGACTCAGTTTGCCGATGCGCAGCTTGCAGTCGATCGGCTGAATGCCGCTCTCTTTCAAGATGCTCAGTTTTTAGTCGCGGGCACCTTAGGACTGGCTTACGACAAAACTGGAGAATCCATTCGCTGGGCTGTGGACTATGCCCAAACCCATGCCATCAAAGTTGTCATCGATGTTAACTGGCGGCCTATGTTTTGGCCGCAACCAGAGATTGCTCCAGCAACAATTCGCCAAATTTTACCAGCCGTAGATTTCTTAAAGCTATCAAGCGATGAGGCAGACTGGTTGTTTGATACGCAAGAGCCTGCTGCGATCGCTCAACAGCTCGACAATTTGCAGGGCGTTTTAATTACAGCAGGGGCGATGGGTTGTCGCTATTGGTTGGCCGGACATACCGATCAATTTTCCGCTTTTGCCGTCGATAGCGAAGATGCTACAGGAGCCGGAGATGCCTTCTTGGCTGGATTTTTGCACAAGCTAAGGCAAGGAGGCATGGCTCAGCTTGAGGATGCGATCGCGGCTCAATCCCTGATTGCTTATGCCAGCGCCGTGGCAGCTTTGACCACTACTCGACCGGGGGCGATCGCAGCGCAACCCTCAGCCCAAGAAGTTGAAGCGTTTCTTTACTTGCAGCAATCTCTAGCCTGAGGGTGGCAGGTTGGGCGGTTAGCGATCGCGGCGCTTCAGGGGGGCAAAGATCTTTCCTGAGACGCTGAGAATAAGGGCAAAAACCAGTTTAAAACTGAGGAGGATGTCGGATGGGTTTCCGGTATCTACCTGTATTTGCCTCAGTTTTGGCTTCAAGCTTTCTGTCTGTTGCTATTTCTTGGTCTTGACTCATGACTCCTCAGACAACGCCTTTTCATCTTGATCGCTATCGCTGGAAAAATCGCCTCCTGCTGGTGTTTGCTCCTGCTAGCAGCAGTGAAGATTATCAACGGCAAAAAACACTGCTGGCTGACTGTAGCCAAGCACTCAAAGCGCGTGATCTGCTGATTGTAGAAGTTTTTGTTACCGATACTAGTACGCTCGATGGGCAACCGTTGAGTGCTGAAGATGCGGCTCGTTTGGGTGTACGCTTTGCGGTTGCCCCCAAAGAGTTTGCCGTTTTGCTCATTGGTAAAGACGGCACGGTTAAACGGCGCGATCGCCAGCCCATTCAGCCAAGCGACCTTTTTAGCACCATTGATGCCATGCCTCTGCGGCAGCACGAACTCGCCGCCGAGCGTTAAGAACATCGGCAGAAAGGGGTAAAATCACAAGCGCCTGTATAGAGCTGTGAATTCATGTCTGCTGCTATCGTTCATCTGACAGAGGCATTGCCGCACCACGTTTTAACCATTGCAGTGCCAAGCGGCGGTTTGGCACTGCAAGGACGAATTCAAGTCCCAGGGGACAAATCGATTTCTCACCGAGCTTTGATGCTAGGGGCGATCGCCCAGGGCGAAACCCGAATCAAAGGGCTGCTGCTAGGCGAAGACCCTTATAGTACCGCTCGCTGCTTTCAAGCTATGGGTGCAAAAATTTCAGACTTAGAAGCCGAGTGGATTAGCGTACAAGGGCTAGGCGTGGGCAATTTGCAGGAACCCACCAACGTTTTAGACGCTGGTAATTCTGGGACAACGCTACGGTTAATGCTAGGGTTATTAGCCGCTCAACCCGATCGCTTTTTCACCGTTACCGGGGATGATTCGCTGCGATCGCGTCCGATGTCGCGGGTGGTACAGCCCCTCACCCAAATGGGAGCCAAAATCTGGGGTCGTCAGGGAAATTCGCTCGCCCCTTTGGCCATTAAAGGTCAGTCATTAAACCCGATTCACTATGCTTCTCCGATTGCATCTGCCCAGGTAAAGTCCTGTATTTTACTGGCGGGGCTGATGATCGCAGGCTCAACCAGCGTCAGCGAACCCAGCCTTTCGCGCGATCACAGCGAACGTATGTTGCGTGCTTTTGGCGCTGATCTAAGCGTCGATCCCGAACAGTGCCGGGTAACGCTTGCGGGGCCAGCCCAGCTAACGGGGCAAACGGTGATTGTACCGGGTGACATCAGTTCAGCCGCTTTTTGGCTTGTGGCTGCTGCCATTACGCCTGAGTCTGAGCTAGTGATTGAGAATGTAGGTGTTAATCCTACCCGCACGGGTATTCTGGATGCCCTAGCCTTGATGGACGCTGATATTACCTTAGAAAATGAGCGTTTAGTGACGGGTGAACCTGTCGCAGACTTACGGGTTCGCTATCGACCGCTTCGAGGCTGTAGGCTAGCAGGTAGCCTGATTCCTCGCATGATTGATGAAGTGCCGATTCTGGCAGTTGCTGCCTTGTTTGCTCAAGGCAAAACTTTGATTCAAGATGCGGCTGAACTACGGGTAAAAGAAAGCGATCGCCTTGCAGTTATGGCCTCTCAGTTGCAAAAACTTGGAGCCAATGTAATTGAGCATGCCGATGGCCTGGAAATTGAGGGGGGAACCTCCCTTCAAGGAAGTCAGGTAGACAGTTATACTGACCATCGGATTGCAATGAGCCTAGCGATCGCAGCTTTAAGAGCAACCGGAACAACTTCAATTCAACGGGCAGAAGCAGCGGCTGTTTCATATCCTGACTTTACTAAGACCTTGGCAAAGATTTGTCATCCGGCTTAATTTAGTAAGTATTATTAGGCAGTATCTAGCCAGGATTTAGACAGGGTGCGCAATCAATGGCCTGCTCCCTGGGCTAAATATTTTTTGGCTTATCGCTCTTCAGCCTGTTTTCAGGTTTTTCCATTGACAACAGAGATGAATTGTTCAGGTGTACACACACGTCTACTTGTCTAAAGCCCAACGATTGACCTTTCTTTCTTGCAGCGGAGGCTCCAGCACTTAGTAGCATCCATGCAGAAAATTCTTGTGATTGAAAATGAGGTTGCAGCGAGAGAGAGGTTACAACAACTGCTCGAAGCCGAAGGGTATATCGTCACAGCGGCTGGCGATGGTCATTCTGGAATTCAGCTTGCAGCCGAACAATGTCCTGATTTGATTGTTTGCGCTGCAGCCCTAGGGGATATGGCAGGCCATGCGGTGCTAACCCAGATACAGCAAGACCCTGAACTGGCAATCTTACCCTTTATTTTACTTAGCGATCGCGCTGATGCCCCTTACCTGCGCAAAAGCATGGAATTGGGAGCAGATGACTGCTTGGTTAAGCCATTTACAGAAGCCGAACTGCTTTCTGCGATCGCGGCTCGCCTAGACAAGCAAAATGCCATTACTGAGCGTTATGTCAACATTTTGCGCCATACGGCAGAGCGCCTCAATCGCTTGGCCCACTACGACAGCCTCACCGATCTCCCCAACCATCGGCTGCTGTATCAGCGTTTGTCTCAATCAGTTGAAAAAGCACTGCAGCAGAATCAGCCTGTGGCCTTAATTTCTGTCAGCCTCGATCGCCTGCGGCAAGTCAACAACGTGATGGGATACCCCGCCGGAGATTCGCTTTTGCAAGCAACCGCCCAGCGTCTAACGGCCTGCTTGCCCAAACATGCAACCATTGCCCGTCTGACGGGGAATCAGTTTGCCGTTTTGCTCACCGCTTTTGACAATCGTCAGGCAGTTGTAGAGATTTCAGAAGAAATTATTGACTGTCTTTCGCGCCCGTTTTCTTTGCCAGGTCAGGAGGTCTTTCTGACAACCAGCATTGGTATCGCCCTTTATCCGGAAGATACGCAAGATATCAACGTCCTTCTGCGTCAGGCTGATGCCGCTTTAGACTGGGCCAAGCAGCAAAAAAGCCACTACTATCAGTTCTACCGTACCGATATGCCTGTGGTTTCTAGTGATGAAATTGTGCTAGAAACCTGGCTTCGATATGCGCTAGAGCGACAAGAATTTGAAGTTTACTATCAGCCCCAAAAGCAACTCAAATCGGGCAAGATTATTGGGGCAGAAGCTTTAATTCGCTGGTGCCATCCCGAACAGGGCTATATCTCTCCTAGCCAGTTTATTCCGCTGGCCGAAGAAACTGGGCTAATTGTACCGATTGGCGAATGGATTTTGCGCACCGTTTGCCAGCAGGCGCGGGTCTGGCAGCAGGGCGGGTTGCCGTCGATACGGATTGCCGTTAATTTATCTAGCGTGCAATTTAATCAGCCGCACTTGACTCGTACAATCGCTCAAGTTTTGTCTGAAACGGAATTAGCTCCCAACTGTTTAGAGCTAGAACTCACCGAAACTGCGCTAATGCAAGATACTGAAACGGCTGTGCGTGTGCTTAAAGAACTCAAAGCGCTGGGTCTTTGTATTGCAATCGATGACTTTGGCACTGGCTATTCTTCTTTGAGCTACCTCAAACAGTTGCCCATTGACATGCTCAAAATTGACAACTGCTTTGTCCGGGGGGTGACTGCCGACACCAAAAATATTGCCATCTTAACAGCGGTGATTCAAATGGCTCACGACCTAGAGCTAAGCGTCATTGCTGAAGGGGTGGAAACTCCCCACGAACTGGATTTTTTGATTGCCAATGATTGCGATATGGTGCAGGGTAACTTTGTTAGCCCGCCTTTAGCTGAGCCAGATATGCAAAAGCTACTGCGATCGCAATAGCAACTTGGTCTGAACCAACGCTATTGCGCCAGTGGCGGGTCCGAAGCGTACGGGTTGGTGAGCTAAACTGCCAGGGCATACTGTAGAAGAGGCTTGAGCTGCTAATGCGAAGCCGTTTGAACCCATGTGGCAGAAGCTCAGAAACCTTTATTTCAGCATCAGTACCTACCATGATCTCAGCCCTGATTTACAGCTACGACGCCAGGTTAATCAGTCTTTGCGATCGCGCGATCGCCTTAGCTTAGAAACGTGGTTTAGAAATTACTGGCAGGGTAGCGCTGCTCATCCTCAAGCCATCTGCTTAGACTTGATTCGGTTTGTTTATATCCATCTGCAAGATTACTCTGGCTTAGAAACCGGACGACTGCGCCCTAGCGATCGCCTAGTCGAAGACCTACAATTTCCTTCAGTTTGCTGGTTTGACTGGTCTATTGCCCTTTGCGACGACTTTTGTGCCACCTTCGGCATCGACATCAGCGATACCTTTGACGAAACCCAGCTACAAACCTTAGAAGACCTGGTTAACTGTCTGCATCAGTTCCTTAGCTTCAAGCAGTCCATTTCGTCTTCATAGCGGTCTGTTCTGTATGCCGACTCTGTAACAAGCACTTCCAACCCCTACCCATCGACGCTAAAGTAGAAAAACACAGCTTTGGCCTGCCAGTGGCTACATTGACAGGGCATCTTGTTCGTCGCGATTTACTTGTGTGATATCTGCAGAGGACCCCTATGCCTAGGACTCAGCGCAACGATAATTTCATCGACAAATCCTTTACCGTCATGGCAGATCTGATTCTTAAGCTGATGCCGACGAAGCAAAGCGCCAAAGAAGCCTTCGCCTACTATCGCGATGGCATGTCAGCTCAAGCAGATGGCGAGTATGCAGAAGCCATGCAAAACTACCAAGAAGCCCTAAAGCTAGAAGAAAATCCCTACGATCGCAGCTTTATCCTTTACAACATGGGTTTGATCCACGCCAGCAATGGCGAACACGATAAAGCGTTAGAGCAATACCAATCGGCTCTAACGCTCAATCCTCGGATGCCCCAAGCCCTCAATAACATGGCCGTCATTCACCACTATCGGGGTGAACAAGCTGAGGCAGAAGGCGATACCCAAACCGCCAATGAACAATACGACCAGGCCGCAGCTTACTGGCTCGAAGCCATCACGATTGCCCCCAACAACTACATCGAAGCGCAAAACTGGCTGAAAAATACGGGACGGATGAAGGCAGATATTTTTTACTAAAGCATTTTCAACCCGTAGCCAAGACCTGCAAACGTCTACAGAACTCATTATTTTCTGCTTATCCGCTAGTGCCCTTTCCCCAACTTTTTGGGGTTCATTCTCTTTAGCCAGCACGCTTTCTCATCCTCCCATGATTGATTTAGAACAAGTTCGCAAAGTTGCCCACTTAGCCCGCCTAGAACTGTCACCAGCCGAAGAACAACAATTTACCGGGCAGTTGAACGACATTTTGGACTACTTTGAGCAGCTGAACGAACTCAACACGGAAGCGGTTGAGCCTACTACTCGCGCTATTGAAGTCAGCAACATCACCCGTGCCGATCAGCTACAGTCTTTTGCGGAGCGGGAAGATTTACTCAGCCGCGCTCCCGATCGCGAGGAGAGCTTTTTCAAGGTGCCGAAGATATTGGCTGAATCCGATTAGTGGCGCTTTATGTCTGGCTGGCTTTGGCTGATTATTCGGCCCATTGCAGCGGTAGCTCAACCCCAAACGTTGTTCCCTGTTCACAATTAGATTGAACACTGATTTTGCCTCGCAATAGCTCAACAACCTGAGCCACAATCGCGAGTCCTAGTCCTGTGCTGTCTGAGAGTTGCAGGCCATGCTCGCCACGATAATACGGCTCGAAAATGTGAGCCTGCTCTTCTGGGCTGATACCTAAACCTGTATCGGTAACTGAAAGGGTAAACCTATCTTCTGCCTGCTGCTGGCAGGTAATGGTCACACTGCCGGTTTCGGTGTAGCGAATTGCGTTGCTCACCAAATTAGTCAGGAGCTGTTGAAACCGCAAAGCGTCAATCCAGATAGCTTGCTCTGGAAAGGTATTGTTAATTTTAAGGTCGAGGTTTTTGCGCTGAGCCAGCGGTTCTAAAGCAGCCACCACCTCGTCTAACAGAAGCGCAACGCTATTGGGGGCGGGGGTGAGCTTGAGCTTACCGGATCGATAGCGGGCTAGCTCTAAAGCATCGTTGATAATGTGTAACAAGCGTCGAGCATTGCCTAAGACTTGCTCGATACTGCGAAGATTTTGGGGAGAACTGCTATCTTGTTCGCTTTTACGCTGCTGTCTTAAAAATAAGTCGGAGAAGCCAATAATTGCTGTCAGCGGACTTTTGAGGTCGTGAGCGAGATGCACAATGTCTTCTTGCTGAGAAGTAATTAAGCGATCGAGTTCTTGATTGGTCAAGAGCATTTGGCCGCGGATATCTTCTAACTCTCGCAGGCGGTTGTCGGCGTAGCACTTGAAACACTGACCAATGACTACGTCTAGGAGTAAGTCGATCTTGCGTACACTTGAAAGCAGTTGGGTTTGTGGTAGCTGCAATAGATCAGCTTCGAGATGGGTCAAAATCACCTGCCGCAGCAGGCGATATTCCGTTGCTACTTCTTCCGCGTTGAACCCCTGTTCAGCCCGATGGTTGCCGTGTTCAACACCCGTTTCAGCCAGTTGTTGCAGATCAGTCGCTGACTGATCATCTAAGGTACGGGCCATTGCTTTGAGCAGATTAGGCAGGCTATCTAGCATTGCTTGCCGACTGAGATCGTGGCTACTTTGAATGCTTTCTTCTTGGTCAACCGAACTGATCCAGTCTTGGATGACCTGCTGACTTTTATCCAAAAGGGATTGACCAATATTCATGCTCAAGAATGGGCTGCTAAAAAGTCTGCGATCGCGTGGGTCAGTTGATCAACCTCACTTTCTAAACTGAGGTAGTGGACGCAGGCTCTAACACTATGCGGATTGAGCAGCGTGCGAAGGAAAAACCCCTGTTTTTCTAGATGTTGCACCAGTTGGGTTTGCAGTTCCCGGTGAGAGCCGACTGACGATTGAATTTGAAAAGAAACCAGACCTGAAGGGGGCGGGGTCGTACACAGGCAACGTATAGCTGGCAGCGCCTTGAGTTGCTGCCAAAGCTGCTGGCTGAGCTGACAAATCCGCTGATAGCGCTGTTCGGCCGTTCCCCACTGGTTTTGAATCGCGATCGCCGTCTTTAAGCCTGCTAGCAAAGGGTAATCGGCAGTAGCCACTTCAAAGCGTTGAGCATTCGGCTTCCAGCCAGTTGGATTGCCAGAACTGTCTAGCGTAATGCTGCGCCATCCAACAAAGGTCGGTTGCAACTGTTCTAGGCGGTCAGGGCGAACATACAAGCCGCCAATGCCAGCCGGCCCACACCACCACTTGTGCCCGGTAAACGCATAAAAATCTACCGGCAACGCTGTTAAATTCAAAGGCAGCATGCCAACGGACTGCGCTGCATCTACCAAGACCCAAACAGGTTCTGGAGTATGGGCATGGCAGCGGTTGATAATTTCTGCTAAAGGTAACACCTGCCCTGTGTTCCAGAGAATATGACTAATAACCAACAACCGCGTTTTTTCAGTCAGATGCTGGGCTAAGGTTTCAGCGATTGTTGCTGGGTTTTCCGTTCCTAAAATTGGGCAAACAGTCACTTCTACCTGAAAACGACGGCTAATTTCGGCAATGGCCGCAATCACACCCGGATGCTCACAGTCGCTCAGTAAAATATGGTCGCCAGCTTTCCAGGAGATACCCCACAGCGCGATATTACAACCGACAGTGACGTTTTCAGTTAAAGCGATCGCGTCAGGCTGTGTGCCTAATTCAGTGGCGATACTCTGTCGCGTTGCTGCTGCTGTTTCGCTAATCCACTGGTTAACGCTTTGGGCAAAAGGCCCCCTCTGCTGCACCTGCTGCTGCGCTTCATGAATCGCTTCTAAGGCCGCCTGGGCAATTGGGCCTTGCCCCCCATAATTGAAATAGCGCTTGTTGTTCAGCGCCAGAAACTGCTGGCGGTGAATCTTGGTCATTGCTGGCCCTGGTAAAGAGGCAGAAGAAGCTGACATAGCTTTTGTCAAAAGTGGGTGAGCCGTTCATTTTTCACTTTAACCTGTGTTTTCCGGCTAAAGAATACTCGCTGGAAAGTAAGCATTGTCAGATGAATGATGTATCGTTGAAAGGGAGCGGTCATTGTGGCAACTTAGTCTTTTCTCTTCTTTGTCTATGCCATTTCGGTCAAGCGTGCTTCAGACGATTCTTTTCTCTGTTAGCGTTAGTTTAGAAACCTTTGTCTGCTAGCTGCCCCCTGCCCTATTTTTCAGGAGCTGGGGGTTCCACCTCGGTTCCACCAAGAATACTGCCACGATATTTGCAGACAACGGAGCTTCAACCTGACGCCGAACCCTGCTGGATTACAGATAGTTGCCTGTTTCAATATCATCGCTGTAGTCGGCGGGCTTTTTTAGATCGTCACGGTGAAACCAGCTTACGCGCTCCTGCGAACGACTATCTGCTCAAGCTTAGGCAAGACAGCGCCGAGCACCGCCAAAGCGTTTTACATAGCTATCAGCCTTTGTCTGAACCTCCCTCTGGCGATCGCCTTGAGCAAGCTGCCGCCACCTATCGTTTAATGGAGCAGGGAGTAGACTACATCAGTCGCGGTGTTTTAATTTTTGAGATTGCGCCCAACTTAAGCTTGCTCAGCAGCCCTGATTTGCTGATTCGCCAACCGGGCAACGCTTACTTTGGCGAGTGGCATTATTTACCTGCTGATATCAAATTTGGTAAAAAGCCAAAGCTAGAGTATCAGCTAATTGCGGCTTTTCACGCCTATGTGCTGGCTGAGGTTCAAGGCCGCTGGCCAGAAACCAGTCTTTTGATTTTGCGTAGCAGTAAAGTGTGCGAAATTGACTTGCCCAAGCAACTGCCGCGCATGGAAGAACTGCTGCAAGCCTGCATTGCCACCCTGAGCCAGCCTCAAATACCTGAGGTGTTTATTTCCCATAGTCGCTGCGATTTGTGTCACTGGTTTAGCTACTGTCATCAAGAAGCCAAACAGCAAAATCACCTTTCGCTCATCCCAGGAATTACCCCCGCCCGCTACACGCATTTGCAGGCTGCTAATCTAACAACTCTGCGAGATCTGTCGCAGGCACAACCCGCGCAGTTGGCCTCCCTCCCCGGTTTTGGCGAACAGGTGGCAGAAAAGTTAGTACATCAGGCACAGGCGGCGTTGATGAACAAAGCGATCGCCCGTCTCTCTCCTCACAGTCCTTACGGATTTCCGTTAGCGCCTGAAGATTTACCGACAACTGAAATCGAGCTTTACTTTGATATTGAAGCCGCTCCTGACAAAAATTTAGTTTACTTGCATGGCGTGTTGGTAGTCGATCGCCGCCGCCAGAGCGAAACTTTTTATGCGTTGCTAGCGGAAGATCCTGATCAAGAGCAAGCTGCTTGGGAGCAATTTAAGAACTTGGTGCAGCAGTATCCAGAAGCGCCAATTTATCATTTTTGCCCTTACGAAGCCCAAACGGTTAAACGACTGGCTGAAGAATTTGGCACCCCTTTGGCTGAAATTCAGCCTTTGCTCAATCGCTTTGTTGATGTTCACAAATGCTTTAGTGAAGCTGTAACGTTGCCAATTGAAAGCTACGCTCTCAAACACATTGCCCGCTGGATTGGTTTTGACTGGCGCGATGCGGGAGCGAATGGAGCGCAGTCTATCTGCTGGTATGACGACTGGCTGACAACGGGCGATCGCACCTATTTAGAAGCTATCCTGCGCTATAACGAAGACGACTGTCGGGCTACGTACCACATAAAGGAGTGGTTGGTGAACTTTGCTCAAACTTTTTGGCCTTAAAAGCTAGCCGATCCTGGTTGCGCCGCTGAAACCAGAAAAAGTCGCAGATTTTTCAAAAAAATGTTTGACAGAATGCAACGTCTATCTGCACAATAGAGATCGCCTCGAACGGGGGCCTGTAGTTCAATTGGTTAGAGCACCGCCCTGTCACGGCGGAAGTTGCGGGTTCGAATCCCGTCAGGCCCGTTTAATTCAACTTATTTACTATGACTGTTCGTGTTCGCATTGCCCCCAGTCCAACTGGCAATCTGCATATTGGTACGGCCAGAACCGCTGTTTTCAACTGGCTTTTTGCTCGACATCAGGGCGGCCAGTTTATCTTACGGGTGGAAGACACCGATCAAGAGCGATCGCGGCCTGAGTTTACACAAAACATTTTAGAGGGTCTTTCGTGGCTGGGTCTCAATTGGGACGAGGGGCCGTTTTTTCAGTCTAAGCGGTTAGACCTCTATCGCGAGGCGATTCAAACGTTACTGGATAAGGGGTTGGCTTACCGGGCGTACGACACTGCTGCTGAACTAGATGCGATGCGAGAGCAGCAAAAAGCTAAGAACCAAGCACCTCGCTACGACAACCGCCATCGCGATTTATCCACAGAGCAGCAAGCTGCTTACGAGGCGGCAGGTCGCCAAGCAGTCATTCGCTTCAAAATCGACGACACTCGCGTGATTCGCTGGATAGACCTGGTTCGTGGCGCTATGACCTGGCAGGGCAGCGACCTCGGCGGCGACATGGTGATTGCCCGGGCGGCTTCGAGCCACTCTATTGGTCAACCGCTGTACAACCTGGCGGTAGTGGTAGACGACATTGATATGAAAATTACCCACGTCATTCGCGGGGAAGATCATATTGCCAATACGGCTAAGCAAATTTTGCTCTATGAAGCTCTGGCGGCAACGGTGCCTGATTTCGCCCACACGCCTTTAATTTTGAACCAGGCTGGGGCTAAGCTGTCAAAGCGAGATGGCGTGACTTCAATCTCAGATTTCAAACAAATGGGCTTCACAGCCGCCGCGATCGCCAACTATATGACCCTTTTAGGCTGGTCGCCGCCGGATGCGCAAGAGCGCTTTACGCTGGCAGAGGCAGCAGAAAAGTTTAGCTTTGATCGAGTTAACAAAGCAGGGGCTAAGTTTGACTGGGACAAACTTGACTGGCTCAACAGCCAATACCTGCATGAGATGCCGTCGGCTGAACTGCTCCAGCAGATAGCACCGTACTGGCAAGAGGCTGGCTACTCGTTTGATCTCCAGGCCGACCAAGACTGGCTAGCCGCGATCGCGGCTCTAATTGGCCCTAGCCTTACCCGTCTCAGCGACGCTGTGGATCTGGGTCACTTTTACTTCAGCGAAACCCTGCCTTTTAGCGAAGCAGCCCAAACCCAGCTTCAGCAGGCGGGGGTTGCGCCTTTATTGCAAGCGGTTTTAGCCGCACTCCGCCAGACCTCACTCCCGTCTGCTGAGGAAGCAAAGACGTTGATTAACCAGGTAACCAAAGCGCAAGGCGCTAAAAAAGGACTGGTGATGCGATCGCTTAGAGCCGCTCTTATGGCTGATATGCAGGGGCCTGATCTGGTTGATTCTTGGCTGATTTTGCATCAGCGAGGGTTTGACCAGCCACGACTTCAGGCCGCGATCGCCCTAGCTGGCACCTAACCTGCTCCAAAACTCCAAAACTAAAAGCTAGCGGTAGTCGTTACTTTGGCGGCAAATTTCTAATCCGCCAAGTGGCGTAAGTTTATACAGGCGATCATTTGGGGCACTTTAGCGACAAATTGCCTAAAACAGAGCTAAGGTCTGTTGGGCAGCAGGCTAGGAATTGACCCTTACCGTTAGACTTAACTCAATGCAGCACTCGGCAATGATGGCTTGGTTTAGCCTTACGCTGGCATTTTCAGGAACTTTTCTGGGATTGGTTGAGCAGAGCTTAGGTGACACAAACGATGTGCTAGAACCTATTGTGCTAGCTGTTGGGTTTACCCCTAACCCCACTCAGCGGAGTGGCGTTAGTGGAGGAGAGGTCGCTGCAGAAACCATCGTAGGCACCGCTCAAACGCCGACAGGGCCTTGCAATGGCTTTATTAGTGAACAGCCGGATCACATATTAACGCTGAATACTTTTTTTGAAGAGCTAGAAATTCAGATTTCCAGTCAGCGGGACACCACGCTGATTGTTCAGGGGGTTGGCGGTACCTGGTGTAGTGACGATGCTGCTAACCACAATCCCCGCCTTTCTGGCCAGTGGCAGGCAGGCACCTATAACGTTTGGGTGGGGTCGTATCGGCAGGGAGCTTATTATCCTTACCAGCTCGCTATTCGGCAACCAAATTAGCGCTTTCTTGGGCCTTCCCGCATAATAGAGCCATTGTTGGTCGGGTAGGCTTACAAGTCAGCGATGGCCAAAAGCGGCAGATGAAGACTCTGTCGTTAGTCACTCAGTTGACCCAGAAGCGGCAGCCAAGTCTGATTTCGGAGCACTAGCCTAACCAAGAATTGACCTGTCTGAAACAAACACGTTAAATTTAGTTAAGATAAGTCTCATAAACTAGTTAATTATCGGGAGGAACCTGGGGCTGTCTACGTTTAAGACAGTGCCTTCCGTCTAGAAAAAGTTTTAAGCAAAATGCTTTGTCTGGACTACGGGTTGGGGGACTGCCAAGATCCCTTTTTTACGTCAAGTTTTCGTTTGTGATTTTAGAGGCCGTCTAACTATGAAATTTTCCTGGAGAGTCGCCCTGCTGTGGGCACTGCCCCTGCTGATTATTGGCTTCTTCCTATGGCAGGGAGCCTTCTCAGGTTCGGCTGCCAACATAGGACAAAATGCTGCTAATACTCGCATGACCTATGGACGTTTCTTAGACTACTTAGAAGCGGATCGGGTAACGGCAGTTGATCTCTACGAAGGAGGCCGCACCGCTATCGTTGAAGCCGTTGATCCGGAGCTAGACAACCGCATACAGCGCTGGCGCGTAGATTTACCGGGTAATGCTCCTGAGCTGATTAGCCGCCTGCGGGATGCTGGCATCAATATTGATGCTCATCCGCCCCGTAACGACGGTGCTATTTGGGGCGTTTTGGGAAATTTACTGTTTCCGATCTTGCTGATTGGCGGACTATTCTTTTTGTTCCGTCGCTCCAGTAACGTTCCGGGTGGGCCAGGGCAAGCCATGAACTTTGGTAAGTCTAGGGCGCGTTTCATGATGGAAGCCAAAACCGGCATCATGTTTGACGATGTTGCGGGTATTGAAGAGGCCAAAGAAGAGTTGCAGGAAGTAGTGACCTTCTTGAAGAAGCCAGAGCGTTTCACCGCTGTCGGTGCCCGAATTCCTAAAGGGGTGCTTTTGGTCGGCCCTCCAGGAACCGGAAAAACCCTGTTGGCTAAAGCGATCGCTGGGGAAGCGGGCGTTCCTTTCTTCAGTATTTCTGGTTCTGAGTTTGTGGAAATGTTTGTGGGGGTAGGTGCCTCTCGCGTTCGCGACTTGTTCAAAAAAGCGAAAGAGAATGCCCCCTGCATCATCTTTATTGATGAGATTGACGCTGTTGGGCGTCAGCGGGGTGCTGGCATTGGCGGTGGTAATGATGAGCGAGAACAAACCCTCAACCAGTTGCTCACCGAGATGGATGGCTTTGAGGGCAACACCGGCATCATCATCATCGCTGCTACTAACCGGGCTGATGTGCTGGACTCTGCTTTGCTACGGCCTGGTCGCTTCGACCGTCAGGTTTCGGTTGATCCACCAGATATTAAAGGCCGTTTGGAAGTCCTCAAGGTTCATGCTCGCAACAAAAAGCTAGCTGATGAGATTTCTCTAGAAGCGATCGCCCGTCGGACACCTGGCTTTACCGGGGCTGATCTGGCCAACCTGCTCAACGAAGCGGCTATTCTCACTGCCCGTCGTCGCAAAGAAGCGATTACGATGAGTGAAATTGACGACGCCGTTGATCGGGTAATTGCTGGTATGGAAGGAACGCCGCTGGTAGACAGCAAGAGCAAGCGGCTGATTGCCTATCATGAACTAGGACACGCCATCATTGGTACCCTGGTTAAAGACCATGATCCGGTGCAGAAGGTAACGTTAATTCCTCGCGGTCAAGCCCAAGGTCTGACCTGGTTTACCCCCAGTGAGGAGCAAATGCTGATTTCGCGGGCGCAACTGCTTGCTCGGATTACAGGCGCTTTGGGAGGACGGGCGGCTGAAGACGTTATTTTTGGCGATGCCGAGGTAACAACAGGGGCAGGCAATGACTTGCAACAGGTTACCAATATGGCTCGTCAGATGGTAACGCGCTTTGGCATGTCAGATTTAGGCCCCCTGTCTTTAGAAAGCCAGCAGGGAGAAGTTTTCTTAGGGCGTGACTGGATGACCCGGTCTGAATACTCTGACGAAATTGCTTCGCGGATTGATGCGCAGGTGCGCTCGATTGTGGAGCATTGCTACGAAGATGCTAAGCGTATTGTGCGGGAAAACCGGGTGGTGATTGACCGCTTGGCTGATCTGTTGATTGACAAAGAGACGCTAGATGGCGATGAGTTCCGCCAGATCGTTTCTGAGTATACGACTGTTCCCGAAAAAGAGCAGTTAGCCTATCAGATTTAGCTCTTTTGTCAGGTATTTGACGCAGTAGGTTGTTTCAATCCTAAAGACTCGTTCACAATTGAACGGGTCTTTTCTTTATGTGAGCTATGCCTTTACCCAGCTTATATGTCGCCATTACCAATCATGGATTTGGCCATGCTACCCGTGCTGCCTCTGTAGCAGCCGCAATTCAAACCCGCTGCCCAGCGTTGCGCATTATTCTGACGACAACTGCGCCGGCTTGGCTGCTACAGTCTTATTTGCCCCATGCTTTTGAGCAGCGGCTGCAAGCGTATGATGTTGGCGTTATCCAGAGTGACAGTATGACGATGAATTATGCTGAAACGCTGGTGCAGTTGCAGAAAATTCGTGCCCAACAAGATGAGATCATTCAAGCTGAAGTTGAATTTATTAAAGCAAATCAGGTCGGACTAATACTGGCAGATATTCCACCGCTAGCGGCCCCTATTGCCCAGGCGGCTGGGATTCCTTGCTGGATGATGAGCAACTTTGGTTGGGATTTTATTTACCGTCCTTGGGGGGGAGCGTTTGTTGAAATCGCTGATTGGATTGTGGATTGTTTCAAGCAGTGCGATCGCCTGTTTCGCCTGCCGTTTCATGAAGCCATGTCTGCTTTTGGCCAAAAGGTCGATGTGGGGCTGACAGGAGGATCTCCTCATTACAGCGAAGCTGAACTGCGCGATCGCTTTGATATTAAAACCCCTAAAAATCAAACCATCTTACTCTCCTTTGGTGGGCTAGGGCTACAGAAAATTCCTTATGCAACGCTGCAACAGTTCCCAGAACGAACCTTTATCAGCTTTGATCGCAATGCGCCTGAACTGCCCAATCTTCGCCGGATTATAGATCGTCAGTATCGGCCAATTGACTTTATGCCGCTGTGCGATCGCGTTGTCTCTAAACCTGGTTTTAGCACCTTTTCAGAGGCTTGTCGGTTGGGCGTTCCGGTAGCGACGCTCACCCGCCAAGGCTTTGCCGAGTCAGCCCTTTTAGTAGAGGGCATTCAAGACGCCGCTTGCCATCAAATTATTGAGCCAAATAGCTTTTTTGCCGGAGACTGGGATTTTTTGCGGCAGACCCCCCACCCCCCTCGCCAATCTCAACCGATTCGTGTTGATGGTAATGACGCGATCGCTGAGGCAGTCGTGAGCTATCTCACGTGAGTTCTAGGTAAGGCAGGGAATAGCCCTCAATAGGTAAGGACATATTGGGGTGAATAAAGAATAGCCAAAGACAAAGGCCAAAACAGCCGAACGAAGCTTCTTGGGTAAAGACTTTTGGCAATTCAAGGGTTTCAACCCTAGTGCTTGCGGCTATACTAGCTAACCTTTAGCGACGATTGAACCGGTGGATAAGCGGAACAAGGCAGGCGATCGCAGAGGAAGTAAGTACTGACAGACCCCAGCCCTCGAACCGGAACGGGGCCTCGCGACGAAAACAAAAATTTTCCTTTCAATTGGCGGTAGACCTCTTCCGTCACCTGAATCTTGCCAGGTAGACTGGTGCTCTCCATCCGGCTCGCCACGTTTACCGTATTGCCCCAGAGGTCATAAGCAAACTTTTTCAACCCAATTACCCCAGCAATCACTGGCCCAACGCTTAGACCAATTCGCAGCTCAAAAGGTCTGCCATCAGGTCTACAAAACTGGCCAATCGCCTCTTGCATGTCTAGAGCCAAGTGAGCGATCGCCTCTAGAGCACCTGCCTTAGGCGTAGGAATTCCTGCTGCCACCATGTAAGCATCGCCAATTGTCTTAATTTTCTCCAAACCGTGCTGCTCAACCAGATGATCGAAAATCGAAAAAATTTCATTGAGCAAATTTACCAGTTGGTGAGCTGGCATTTGAGCCGCAGTCGCCGTAAAACCAACCAAATCAGCAAATAAAACGCCTACCTGGTCAAACTGCTCAGCAATGGTGTGGTTATTTGTTTTCAGCCGCTTCGCAATTAACTGCGGCAGCATATTAGTGAGCAGTCGCTCTGTTTCGAGCCGCTGCTGATGAAGCTGAATTTCAATTTGACGACGCTCTGTAATATCCTGAACCGTGCCTTCGTAGTACAAAAAGTTATTTTCTGTATCCTGAACCCGATGTAGGTTTTCCATTACCCAAATTTTGCTGCCATCTTTCCGGCAAACTTCTGAAACGGCACCCACTAGCTGGCCGTATTCCTCCAAATAGCTGATTAACTGTGAGTATTGCTGCGGATCGCTGTAAATTTGCTGCCCCACATCCGTAACACAACTCATTAGTTCAGCAGGCGACTCATAGCCATAAATTTTGGCAAGAGCAGGATTGACTGAAAGATACTGCCCCGCCGTTGTCATTTGAAAAATTCCTTCACTCGCATTTTCAAAGATGCTGCGATACTTGGCTTCTGTCTGGCGCAACTCTGCTTCTATGCGATTTCGCTCTCTAATTTCTAACTGTAGCTGGGCGTTTTGAGTCTGCAATGCCTGGGCTTGGCTTTGTAACTGGTGTTGTAGCTGGTGTACTCTCAACTGAGTGCTAACTCTAGCCAGTACCTCAGCCATGTTAAATGGCTTAGTAATGTAGTCAACCCCCCCAGCCTCAAAAGCTTTGAGTTTGTCTGCGGTTGCTTCTAAGGCACTCACAAAAATAATCGGAATGGTTTGAGTTTGAGGCTGACGCTTAAGCTGACGGCACGTTTCATAGCCGTCAACTACTGGCATGTTGACATCTAACAAAATCAAGTCAGGCTGAGTAGTTGTCGCAGTTTTCAGCGCAAACTGACTGCTAGCTGCCTTCCGCACAAAATAACCAGCTTCTTCCAAAATAGCAGCCAAAACACGCAGACTATCTGGCTGATCGTCAACGATCAAGATACTGGTACGGTGACAATGCGAATAGGAAGCGTCATTCGGCATATCATCAGACACAATAACAAATTAGTTCAACCAGCTTCATGATTAAAAATAGATACCTGCACCCCCAGTATCTAAATAAAACCGATCAGTCAAGACAAAGATTCCGCTAAACCGCTTAAAAATTACGCGAGACATCAGTCGTCACGCTATCCGTTTTGCTCTCATCGGTTCCCCTGGCCAGCACGTTGGCTAGGTCTTCGTAACTAGTATGCCCACCTTAGCCTTGAAGTCGCTTGACCAAACTTCAGCCAGCCCTCATCGAGCAACCAGGGGTTTATTTTGAGACAAGTTACAATAAAAATAAGACTTAACGCACAAAAGGATGGACAACTTGGAGTCTTCCCCAGCTAGCTCGCTGTTTGGTGAGCGGCATAGTACAGCGCTCAATGACCCTGGCAACTTAATGACGATTGACGACGTCCAGCGCTACTTGAATCGGTCGCGGGCTTCCGTCTATCGTTATGCTAATACAGACTTGAACATTCTCAATCCGCCCCATGAGCGCCAGCGGCTTAATCCAGAAATTCGCTTGAGCAAAGATGATCCCCTACTCTTCCATCCCAATGAAGTTGCCCGCTTTGCCCAGGAAGTTTTAGGACTCAAGCAGGTCAAGATAGAAGTGCGAGAGTCGCCAGAGACAGCTACTCATGCGCTATTGAAAGCTATCCTAGAAGAGCTTAAAGGTATTCGACAACTGCTCTCGCAGCGGCCTTGACCCCACCCTGATTGAGAAAAATGTAACCCGTACCCCGCCAAAAGATCCGTCCCTTTGCGCTATCTATCTCAACGCAGCAGTGCTAGTTTTTAAGAAAATTGAACAAATGGGCAAGGAGACCTATCTATTGTGTAGCTAGTCACACAGTCTATCGGTGAAAATCTTAAGTTTCTCTAAACAACCTTTCGATCCATCCTAGCTCCTAAGCTAACCTTAGGTCACTTCTACGTTAGCGTTTCCTTTGCAATCAGTTTTTCGTTTCTAAGGACTAAGCCTTAAACTCTGTATGGAATCTGCCAGTCAATCTGACAACCCTCCTGAACAACCTCACAGTCGTTTGTCCAGCCTTATTGGCTTTGTCATTGCCCTAACCACCTTGGTATTGCCAATGTTCGCGATCGCCCACTTTTCTTCTGCTAAGATCGACGTTCTTGATCAGCCCTCGTATCGAATCCTGCGCTCCAGAGACTAAGGAACAGCGAGAAAAACACGACTTAGAGAAGTAAGTGCTTGCATGCAGTTTTCTTAAAGCCTGTTTTCCTAGGCAGGATTTGGGGCTTAATTCGCCTAAAATTCTAAACGAGCCGTTTATTGGCTGAGCTGCTTGCAGCAGCTCAGCTAATTGCGGTCTATGTCAAAGTAAGCTTGGAGAAGCGTTGTGGAGCTATCTCGCATTCCTGCTCAGCCTAAGCCTGGGTTGATTAATGTTCTGATTGAAATTCCTGCAGGCAGCCGGAACAAATACGAATTTGATAAAGATCTGCAGGCCTTCGCCCTCGATCGGGTTCTTTTTTCGGCGGTTCACTATCCCTGTGACTATGGGTTTGTGCCTAATACCCTAGCAGATGACGGGGATCCGCTAGACGGCATGGTCATCATGGATCAGCCCACTTTTCCAGGGTGCGTCATTGCTGCCCGTCCTATTGGGATGCTAGAGATGATTGATGGAGGCGATCGCGACGAGAAAATCCTTTGCGTCCCAGACTCTGATCCACGCTATGCTAACGTCAAGTCTCTTGACGACATAGCTCCCCACCGTCTAGATGAAATTGCAGAGTTTTTCAAAACCTACAAGAATCTAGAAAAAAAGGTAACTGAAATCTTGGGTTGGAAAGATGTCGAGCGGGTTAGCGCTTTAGTTGAAGAATGCATCAATAACTTCAAACCCGAAAGCTAAGGCTCACTTATAGAGCCAAACTGAAGCTGGGTATCTTAAAATAACAGTTCTTAGCTATTTAAGACTGTTCTCTTGACAGACGTTTTGGTCGCAAGGGGTTTAAGATACCCAATCTTTTTATTTTAGCTGTCTGAACTATATTAACGGGATCAAATCACCAATGGTGCTAAAAAGTCTTCTAAACTAATGCCATTACGTGACAAATTCACCAGAAACCTTCCCGAATAGTATCCAGTTAACGGTATATACAGAGAAGATAGATCTGTCGACCTTAAATCCGCCTTTCAAGCTAATTTGCCTTTAACCGCCACAGTGCAAACTTTCCCTAATTGCAGAGCGAGTATTCACGCCACCAATTAGAGTTCAGCCAATCTCAAATGCTAGATCCCGATTCCATCTCCCTGCCTGATAATGTGAACCTCTCTGGACATCCAGTAGACTTTTCCCTACCTAGCGAAATGCAGCTTGGCTCTTCCTTTGTAGTGCAGTTTTGGGGCGTACGCGGCAGTATTCCCACACCAGGGGCTAGTACCGTTCGCTACGGAGGAAATACGGCCTGCGTCGAGGTGTTAGTAGGCAACAAACGGTTGATTCTAGATGGGGGTACGGGGTTGAGTGTTTTAGGAAAACACCTGCTAAAGCAAACTGCTCGGGTTGAGGCTCATATTTTCTTTACCCATACCCACTGGGATCGCATTCAAGGCTTTCCCTTTTTCGTTCCAGCTTTTACCGAAGGGAACCAGTTTCACATCTACGGAGCCACTGCTCCTAACGGCGCTTCCATTAAGCAGTGTCTAACCGATCAGATGCTACAGCCTAATTTTCCAACGCCGCTACAGCGGATGCGATCGCATCTTAATTTTCTCAACATTTCGGCTGGCAGCGTGATTTCTATTGATGATGTGGTGATTGAAACTGTCTCGCTCAACCGTTTAACCAGTGCTTTGGGCTACCGCATTACCTGGGAGGGGCGATCGGTGGTTTATGCAACCGATACCGATCATTCTCAAGAAGCAGGCAATCAAAATTTGCAATACTTAGCGCAACAGGCTGATGTTCTAATCTACGATGGCACTTATGCTGATCACAACGATCACAATTTTCAAAAGCAATCTTTAGTCGCTCCTTGGAAATCAGGCATCGAAGTGGCTAAAGCTGCGAATGTCCAAGAGCTGATTATGTTTCACCATAACCCTGCTCATGACGATGATTCCTTAGACTGTATTGAGATGCAGATCAGAGGTGACTTTCCCAATGCCCGACTTGCTAGAGAGGGCATGATTTTACAAATTGCTTAGTGACATAGCCCTTAACCCGGCGTGGGGAAGCGGAGAGAGATTCTTCCTCAGTCGCCAATGATGGCTAAAACCCAGGAAGAATCTTGCGCTTATAAGCCATGTCGGAGGTCACTCAAGGCTTTAGAGGTTGGATCAATGCTGCTTGAAGAGACCAGACTCAGTTCTTCAAAAAGTTCTTCGTAAGCTTGGAGAGCTTGATGGAAGGAGTAATGGGTTTCTGCGTGACGTCGTCCCTGATATCCCAGCTTGGCTGCTTTTTCAGGATGCTTAAACAAATGTAGAATCGCTTTGGCTAGGCTGGTTGGGTTTTCAGGTTTTACGACTAACCCTCCACCGCTTCTAGTAACCGCCTTGGCAGCGGCTCCATCGCTAGGCACTGAAGCAATAATAGGGCGACCACTTGCCAAGAGTACCTGTGTCTTTGAAGGCATGTTGAAGCCTACCATGCTCTTCTTTTGCATGATAAGACCCACATCAGAAGCGGCTAGCATTTCTGGCAAATCTTCGCGGGCTACAAAAGGCAGCAAAAGAACGTTGGTCGCACCGAGTTCTTGTCGGAGTTCGTCTAAATGAGCGAGTTGGCGCTCTTCTCCTGAAATGACGAAAGCAATTTCGGGATAAGGCTTTAGCAAAGCAGCCGAGCGAATAATTGTTCGAATACCCTGGGTTCGTGCAATATTGCCAGAGTAAAGAACAACAAATTTATCCTTTAGATTGTGGGCTGCTCGGAAAGCATTTTCATGCTTTGGCTGAGGACAAATGAAATTGATATCGACCCAGTTGGGGATGCAAACCATGCGATCGCGAGAGACGCCTTTGCCGACTAAGTTCTCTGCGAACCCTTCTGTAATAACGCTGATTTTAGTGGCACTCTTGTAAGCAAACTTCTCCAAAACTTCAAAAATTCGAATAGCAAATTGATTGCTAATTAAGCCTGTACGAACAGCCGCTTCTGGCAAAATATCTTGCAAATTTAGAACCGTGGGACAAGAATAAAGCCACTTCAGCAAAGCTACCGGTAAACATGCAGGTAGAGAAGGACTGGTCGAAAGAATGACATCTGGCCGCCAGCCCCTTAAAGCTTGAAAAAAGCTTAAGAAAATGAAGCTACCATCTAAGAGAACGCGAGTAACTAGACCGGGATCAGGCCGGATAGAGACGTAGCACCGCTGAACCGTTACCCCGTTAATTTCCTCAGTGCAGTACAGCTTCCCCCGATACTCTGGATAAATTTGACGCTCCGGATAGTTCGGCATTGCAGTTACCACACGAACCTGATGCCCCTGCTTGACTAAGCCTTCAGCTAATTCCGTCATTAAGGGGGCAATGCCAATGGGTTCAGGATGGTAATTGTATGAGTAGATCAAAATACGCATAAACGTCTAGTTGCCGTGCCTAAAAGGGATTAGCGAAATTGTGAAATAAAGAACTTACCAGAATTGAGCAGCAGGGGGGGCAGATTCTATGCACTGGGGGCACTTGACTAGTAAATCAAACTTATCTAGCCTTGCAAGCTTAATGAAAGCTAAATGAAATGCCTTGCAAGAATCTTTAGACTACACAGGATATTTATTGAGATATCAAGAAGTCTCCCAGCTTTAGTGTGCCCTAATCCAGGCTTTAGCATACAAGCTTCCTGCTTTACCCTATCAACTCGTTTACTTAGATGCTGGGTATCTAAAGTTTCTGTAGCATCTTAGTCAAGTGACTGCCATCTACTAAGAGAAACAATATCGTGCCCGTGCATGGGGCAAGGATTGGGGGTATAGAAAGCTGCAAGGTTTGGCTAAAGGAGCTTAGCTCTGACAGACTAGCCTCCTGAGCTGTATTTGCTACTAGCTGCTCAATCCGTTTTGCTCAAGCGACCCCATCGCGCTAGCTGATGAGGGGTAACTGCCAGACGCTGGTTTAGAAGCGCGGATCTGTAAAGTATTCTCGTGTACCTTTGGCATTGAGAGCTTCTCCTAAGCGCTCTAGGGCATGAACATAAGCTGCGGTTCGTAAGGGAATAGCCAGTTCGTGAGCAATCCGCCAGACAGCTTCAGCTTCGGTTACTATGCGCTGCTTCAACCGACTATTAATTTCGCTCAATGTCCAGTAAAGGCCACTGCGGTTTTGCACCCATTCAAAATAGCTGACGGTTACACCCCCCGCATTGACCAGGATATCGGGAAAGACATAGGTACCTTTTTCTTCAAGAATGCGATCGCCGCTTGAAGAAATGGGGCCGTTGGCTACTTCAAAAATGTATTTGGCCTGAATATCAGCGGCGTTGGCTTCTGTAATCTGATTTTCTAAAGCGGCGGGGATCAAGATATCCACTTTCAACGTCAAAAGGTCGGCATTGCTGAGGGTGGTGTAGTTGTCTACCAGGTTGCAAACGGTGCCTTCACAGTACACCGCTTTGACACTGCGAGTAGAAGTCTTAAACTGGCGAATGCTAGGAATGTCAAGCCCTTGAGGACAATAGACCCCGCCTTGAGAGTCACTTACAGCCACTACCCGATAACCAGCATCAAATAAGCATTGCGCAATCACACTCCCCGCGTTGCCAAACCCTTGGACAGCGACAGTGGTTTCTGGGGGCGCTTTGTCAAACTTGGGCATCATGGCTTCTAGCACGTAAAACGCGCCCATTCCCGTGGCTGTGTCTCGTCCCAGGCTACCTCCCATGCCAATGGGTTTGCCAGTAATAACTGCGGGACAACGCTGGCGACGGATAATGCTGTATTGATCCATCATCCAGCCCATGATCATGGCGTTTGTGTAAACATCTGGGGCTGGAATATCAACGTCGGGGCCAATAAAATCTGCGATCGCGTCAATATAGCCTCGGCTCAAACGCTCTAACTCAAATTTGGAGAGTTCTTTAGGATTAAGCGTGATGCCTCCTTTGGCACCGCCTAGAGGAAGATTGAGCGCCGCACATTTAAATGTCATCCAGAAGGCTAAAGACTGCACTTCGTCCATCGTTACTTTGGGATGGAAGCGAATGCCCCCTTTGGTGGGGCCGCGAGTGTCATCGTAGTGGACTCGATAGCCCTCAAAGACCCTGAGTGAACCATCGTCCATCCGCACTGGGATAGAAACTTTGAGGCTAGCTTTGGGAAATCTCAGCCGTTCGCTGGCGTCGTCTGAAATATGGGCGTACTTAAGGGCGCGCTCCAGGCGACGGTTGGCATCCGACAACAAAGTATTCGTCATAAATAAAGACCTTGTTTGTAGCGGTGTGAGGTCATTGGCAGCATTTCGTATCAATGACTACTATTTTGATTGTGGCGTCTACGATCGCGCCTCACTCAAAAACGAAAGAGAACTTTAAACACCACTAGGCAACAGCGGGTTCTAGCATCTGCAGGGTGCCAGCAGTGGCTTCGATCAGGACTTCGGCTCCGATAGGCAACGTCAAAATTGGCTCTACGTGTCCAATCGCGGCTCCCATCCAAGCCGGAATGCCCAAAGGCGCAATGTGGTCTTGCAGGACTTCTTCTAGCGTTAGCGAACCGTAATCTTCACCGGGGCCACAATGGGAACACTGGCCGAAAATAAATCCCGAAAGCTGGTCAAGCATGCCTGCGAGCTTGAGCTGGGTCAGCATGCGATCGATTCGATAAATACTTTCACCCACATCTTCCAAAAACAAGACAGCGCCTGTTAAGTCGGGCATATAGGGCGAGCCGACGATACCAGCGATGACTGAGAGATTGCCGCCAATTAGTTTGCCTTGGGCTTCTCCCGGTGTGAGGGTCTGAATCCGGTTGCGCACTGGCATGAGGCGATCTAAATCTTCGGCTGCGACCGTGTTGGCAATGGTTAGAGATTGCCCTTCAAAAAGCACCTGCCGAAAGGACGCCGTTTGGTCAGGTCGCCACGAAGTTAGCCCATGCGGCCCGTGAAAGGTAATTAGACCTGTTTGGGCATGAATGCCCAACAGCAAGGCTGTAATGTCACTAAAGCCAACAACAATTTTGGGATTTTGCTGAATTCGTTGATAGTCTAGGTAAGGCAGCACCCGACTACTACCCCAGTCGCCACGAATCGGTAGCAGTGCCGCTACCTCTGGGTCAGCAAAAAACTGGTTAATATCGGCAGCGCGATCGCGATCGCGGCCTGCTAAATAGCCGTAGCGATCGAGCACATGAGGAGCTAGCTTGGGCACCAGCCCCAGCCCCCGTACGGCATCCATCACAATGTTTAACTCTTCGCGCCGAAATGTCGCCCCCGCAGGGCTGATAATACCGACCGTATCACCTGGTAAAAGCCGGCGAGGTTTTAACTTGGCTGAAGCAGTAGCCTGTCCCAGGCGGTGAGGCAGCAGGGGAGTGATGAGACTGGTTAGCGCTGCTATTGTGAGAAAATTTCGGCGGTGAATCATCTTGCTCAATCTCAGATTGCTCAATCTCAGATGACCCCCAGCAGGCGAAAGGGGTCAGTATGTTTAGCAAAGTATAGAGCTAAGCGATCGCTAGCACTTACTGCAAACTACAGCGCTCTAATCTAAGCATGAGAGCATCTAACTTGTCAGCATCTACGTAACCTGCCCCCCGACCGCTGCCAAATCCACCCGCTAAAAACGAATTTTCTAAAGAAAGCTGCCAAAACCAAAGTGCCGGGAACTGGCCTCTGGGGGCATCGAGGCTAAAATTGAGCCGAGAATAGAAGCGAAAAAAAGCAAAGGGCTTGATGGCCCAAGGCGTCCAGCCAACGGCGTGGCTAAATTGAACCGCATTGTAATCAAGAGACGTGTAAATCTCTCGCTGCACCGAAAACCCAAACTGACCGCGACTGTGCTGTGTCCAGAGCTGATCAAGCCGATGCAAATCAGCACAGGGTAAATGGGCGATCGCCTCTGTAGGGAGAGCGATCGCCTCAAGTTGGTTAGCTGCTTGTCGCAACAGATCGGCTGTCGCCCGATCAGCCGCTTCCCAGTCTTGTTCTGATAAGAGGTTATCGAGGTCTTGGTAGTCCAGAGCTGGAATTGTGGTTTGCATGGAGTGACACCTCTGGAAAAGCTATGACGGCAGACAATGATTGAGCCGATCAAAAAAAGCATCAATTTCAGCCGAGCCAACAGCATAGATACTTTCTAGCGTTGTACAGGCCCAGCGCCAAGTGGGTAAATGCCCTTTGGGCGCACCCTCATGAAACTGGAGATCGCTGTAAGCTTTGGAGATTCTCAAAACCCCCCCCCAGCCCCAGTTATCCTGCCAGCCCACAATTCGCAAAAAATCTTGGATAGTTGGTTGCTCGGTGTAAATTTGGCGTTGAGCAACAAAGCCATAGCGGCGATCGCTGTAGCGTTGCCACAGACCATCTACAGTCACCAAATCCACACAGGGAAAGCTATTGAGCAAAGAACTGCTCAGTGGTCGCATATCTTGGCTACCAGCCTGTAGCATTACCCGCTCGGTTTCGCGGTCGGCTTCTTGCCACTGCTTAGACCACAGCAGTTGGCGCAAGCGGCGATAGTCTACCCCTCTGCTAGAGGTGATTGCGCCATAGAGTTGGTCGGTAACCGACTGCTCAATGGCTTGAACTTCTGCCGTTGAAAGCTGCCAAAGGCGGCGGCACTGCTCTAAGCGACCGCGATCAAAGTCGTTTGGATAAAGCGTATGCTGAATCACCTGCTGAAATTCCTGTCGGTAGCGATCGCGCGTCGGTGGTTCAGGCGGCTTTTCTGGCTCTGGGATAGGCTGCTGTAGCTGGGTAATGCGGGTCTGTAGCTGCGTGATGGTGGCTTTGAGTTCATCCACCTGCTTTTGATCGCTCTGCGCTCTAGAAAGATGCTTGTCACGAATCTCAGCTACATCTTCATAGTCCAGCCCTAAGCTCTCTTGCAAACGCTTCAGCTCGGCTTCGGTTTCATCGCTTAAGGGGTATTGCCGTCGAATTTCTTCGCTCAGCACCTGTTCATAGCGGCCCAAGCGTTGCTCAAAGGTTTCGTAAGGCCCAAGGGCTTTGGCCTGAATCACCTGAGCTTCGTCAGGATTGAGGTCAAGCTGGTAGCGCAGCAATTCTAGATTGGCTCGCTCAACGGGCGTAAACCCGGTTCGACGGGCGTAAGCTGCCGCTTTGCCTTGATAAACCAGATGTTTGGGTAAAAGACGTTCGGCCAGTGGCAACAGCGCTAACACTTCTTCAGATTTACGGGTCTGGATTTGCAGGTGAGTGGTACCCACCTGTAAAACAACCTGTGTTTCCAGCGGTTTTTTGTCTAGACGATTGGCCACCAGGCTTAGCAGGGGGCGTAGTCGATCGGCTTCAAGCTGGGCAATTTCAATGCCGCTGCGATGGCCGTTAGTAGCAGCGCCCGTTATGTAGCGGGGGGCTTCAATCCCAGTGAGCGACTGAATTTTTTCAAACAGCTCTCGAATTTGCTGGTCGCGTTCGGCTTCATCCAAACTGCGATCGCTCAGGTGCATCGTGAAATGAATTTTAGAATCCGCTGCCATGCTTGCTTCACCCATCAGAGCCTGCTCATGAATATTGCCTGAGATATTGCCCAATGTTATACCAGGCAACGGGTGACAGCGATCGCTCCCCTCAGAATAAATTTATCAAAGCTGAGGAATGCGGCGAAGTTACTGCAGCAAGCGCCCTAATACGGCAATGCCCCGCTCAATATCGGCAACCGTCTGGGCAAAGCTAAGCCGTAATCCTGGATACCCTTGTTGATCCGGGAAAAAAATTGAACCTGGTCCTACTAAAACATTTGCTTGTAATGCAGCTTGGCAGAACCTTTGCAGCGATCGCCGAGCAGATAGCTGTACCCACAAGAAAACACCCCCCTGCGGCACCGTCCAACTGGCTTCAGGCGGAAAATGTTTGGCCAGAGCTTGCAGCATCACCGCTTGGTTTTGCTGATTTTGGGCTTGCAAATGATGCAAGCGCCGCCGATAGTGCCCAGAGGCCAGATATTCGCTGACGATCGCTTGAGAAACGAGCGAGACATGAAAGTCATGGAGGAGTTTGCGCTCTAGCAGCGGCCCATAGTCTGCTCCGGTAATGACGGCATAACCCACCCGCAGAGCTGGCATGAGCGTTTTAGAAAAAGTGTTGAGATAAATTACGCGATCGCCAGTATCAAGCGCCTTGATGGGCGGTGGCGTTGCCCCAAAACTTAGCCGCTCATAAGCATTATCTTCAATAATGCGGCAGTCGTAGGCTTCCGCCAGGGCTAAAAGCTGCTGCCGATGGCCTAAATCGGTGGTAATGCCCGTGGGATTGTGCAGGGTACTGATGGTGTAAATTAGCTTGGGCCGATGGCTTTGCAAATATTGCTCTAGCAAGTCCAGGTTCATGCCCGTAGCGGTCATGGGAATACCAATCACCTGCGCCTGCGCCTGCTTGAGCACCGACAAAAAACCGTGAAACGTGGGCGCTTCAACCACCACCCAATCGCCGGGTTGAATAAACTGCTGCACCAGCAACGACAACGCCTGCATTGACCCGTTGGTGATGATCAAATTGTCGGCTGAAATCGCCAACCCCTGATGCACCAAAAGCTGGGTAATTTGTTCCCGCAGCAGCGGATCGCCTTGGGGATAGTTGTGCTCAAACAGGCGTTCGGCAGTATTTTTCACCGCTCGGCGGGCAATTCGCTGTAAATCAGGAATATCGCAAGGGGGCGGAAATCCGGAGCTAAAGTTAATTACATCAGGGCGTACCTGCGCCCGCAACATAGCATTGCTAACGTCTAAAAAAGACTGCACGCCGTCTGCTGGAATAATCACCGTTTGGGCTGGGGCAAAGGTTGATTCAAATGAGGTAGAGACAGGCGACGGATTGACGAAGTAGCCTGCGCCCTGCCGCGCTTGCACCAAGCCATCGGCTTCTAAAACTCCGTAAGCTTCAATTACCGTCAGCTTGTTAACCTGCGCCGTCCGCGCCATTTGCCGAATTGAAGGCAAGCGATCGCCCGGTTTTAAGCTACCGGCGTGAATGAGCTGACGCAGGCGATCGCGAATTTGCAAATAAACGGGAGCAGGCGATTGGCGATCGAGAAGAATTTTCACAGGTGTTGGCGCGACGTGAGCGATTTTTACAGCGTAGGCGATTTGCTCCGGCCTCACCTAGTACAGTTGGCAGAAAATTGGCTGGTACATTTTTTATTTTCGCAACTGTACTAGTTGTTGAAGCTTGGGGTTGTTTAATATCGGTGCCGAGTGCGATCGCCTTAAAGAGTGTCCTGATGGCATGACGCTTAAAGGCTGAGAGATATCATCATGAAGCATCCCCCTGCGGTTTTTACTGATGTCGTCTAAGCAATTTATTCGGATCGAAGTGGCCACCGATCAGCCCGCCCTTTTAGAAGGGTTAGAAGCTTGGCTACAGTTAGCGCTGATTTCTGATGAACAGGTGCGAGCGCTAGGCCGAACGTCGTTTAGCTGTCAGTTACCAACTCTCAAAACCCAGCCTCCAGCTATTCTGTCTGCCAGAAGGCCAGTCGCCGAAGCTCAACCCCGCCGCTCTCCGGCGGCGGTCAACCTAGCCGCTCTAAGCGCCACTTCTCTGCTACAGCCAATTCACCAACTGGCAGAACGACTCATGGCAGAGCTAAGCGTAGTTTGGCTCTTGTGTTTAGGGGTGTTGCTGGTTGTGTTGTCGTCTGCTGTGCTGGCTGCTACCCAGTGGAGCCAATTTAACGTGATAGGTCAATATCTAGTGCTATTGGCCTATACCATCATTTTTTGGCTGGGTGGACGGTGGGCAGCTAGCCAGCCGAGGCTACAGCTCACGGCCAAAACTTTGCGAATTGTGGCGTTGCTGCTGGTGCCCATTAATTTGTGGGCGATTGATGCACTACAGGTAGGGCGATCGCCGCTGGGGCTTTTGGTCAGTCTGCTGGCGGCTGGCATTTTAACCGTCTGTACAATTTGGCGCTATCCACTCCTGCCTGAAACGGTTGGCACCCTGGCGCGACCCAGTCGCCTGGTAAGGGCAGGGAGTTTTTTAGGACTGGCTTATTTGCAGCTTGGCTGGAACAGTTTGGCGGTGCCGCTGGGAGCAATCTACTGTGGCACGGCAATAACGGCGATCGCTTTTCTCTGGCCTTTTCGTCGTCAAGACGCGGAAAAACTAACAGCCATGCTAGCGGCAGCGGCCTCACTTTTGGTGATTTATAGCCTGGGAGTGTTGCTGCTGCGAGGGCTAGGGACGCCTGACATTGATGTCGAGCAGTTAGGTCTGTCGATCGGCATTTGCGGTGCCCTGCTGGTCTGGCTGGTGGTTTCAGCCACCTCTCACCCCGTTTTGGGTGGGCTATGGCTCTGGAGTGGGCGAGGGCTGTTGTGGTTGGGCTGGTTTTTAAGCGTGTTTTCGCTACCGCTACAGGCAGCCATGATCAGCGGCTTAGGGCTAAAATTGCGTACTCAGCAACTGGTCAAAACGGGGCAATCGCTTCACCTGATAGCCGCTTTAGCAATAGGTCTGCAGCTAATCTGGCTGGGCTGGCGCAGCTTACCCGTACCTTGGCAACAGCTAGCAACCGCGATCGCTGCTGGCTGGACAGGTACTGAGACGAATCCAGAAGTGCTGCTAGGTATTGCTTATCTACCTTACCTGGTGCTGATGGTGGGTCTGGCAGACTGGTTTTACCGCCGTGGCCAAACTCGATTAGCCCAGCTTACCGAGAAACTGGCGCTAGGGCTGGGGCTGCTGCTGGTAGCTATTAGCAGCTTAGACCTGACTGTGTTGGCACTCAGTCTAATAGTTTCCACCATCACGCTTTTAGGGGTGACGCTGCGGCGATCGCCGTCGCCTCATTTTTTAATTAACATCACTCATGCTCTAGCGCTGCTAGCCCTGACTATTGCCATCGTCGATCGCTGGCCCAATTTACCCACAGGTGCTTGGTTGCTGCTTTCTCTCGGTGTTACCTGGTTGGAATGGGGGCTGTGCGTGGGCGATCGCGCTTCTCGCTGGCGGCAGAGTGCTTGGTATTTTGGCTGCGCCTTAGCTGGACTCAGCTACTTTAACTTACTCACAGCCCTCCAGAGCAATTTGCTCAGCAATGCGTGGAGCGTAGCTGGTTTGGCGCTACCTTTGGGGCTAACCTTGTTGGCTTGGCGCGAACCTAACCGTCGCTATAGCTATGAACTGAGTTTGTTAGCGCTGGGTCTTACGGTGCCGTTGACTTTGTTCTTGCCCCAAACACGTCTGGTAGGCTTGGGCATGGCTACAGGTTTGGGGGCGTTTCTCAGCCGCTTTTGGCCTAGACAAGCGGTAACGCTGCTGACGGTTCTTTGGGGATTGGGCTGGGGCACCAGTTTAATTCAAGATTTAATGCCAGCAATGCCTCAACTGACCGGGGTGCAATGGTATCCCATCGGTGCGATCGCCCTTTTAGGACTATGGCAAGTGTCGCCCTTTTTAGGGCGACGCTGGTCAAATTCAGCAGCCCACCAGCCAGCGGGAGCGACTGCTCAACTGCCGAGGCTATATGGACAAGCTACAGATTTTTGGGGCGATGTCCTGTGTTTCGGTTTGCTGCTGAGCCTGAGCCTGGAAGTGGGTTTTCTCTACCTTGATGGGCGATCGCTGCAGATAAGCTATCTAGCCGCTATGGGAATAGTGGCGGGTGCGGTTCTCTGGCGGCAGTGGCAAACGCCGAAAAATTCTGGAGTTTATCTGCTAGGCTGGGCCGCTGAGCTGATCATGGCTGAGGCATTGCTTGGCAGAGGGGGCGATCTACTCATTTTGTCGGCTGCGACCGTTGGCTTAGGCTTAATCAGCTTAGCGATCGTGACTGGGCGACCGCCACAGGCTCAGCTACCGCTGCGGAGTTTGCAGACTTTATCTTTACTCTACGGCCTGCTAGCGCTGGCTCTTCGCAGCGGCGATTTTACTGCTACAACAGGCGGGATCACGCTGGGTGTTTCTCTAATGGTTTTAGAAGTGGGGCGGCGCTGGCAGAGCCGCTGGTTAGGCTGGCTGGCATTAATTGGCTGCTCAACGGCCTGGTACGAACTGGTTCTTTATCAACTGAGTCAGGCTGAAGGGGGTGATCCAGGAGACGGCTTGGTGATTTTGGCGGGTGTTGCCGTTGTGATCATGGGTGTCTACCGTCTCTGCGGCCAATGGATAATGCAGCGGTTGCACTATCCTCAGCTCAGACTTGGGGTTGCTGCTCACTTGCACTGGGCGATCGCCAGTCTGCTCTTGTTTTTAACCTTACCCAGCGTTTGGATGACTCGCCTGACGCTAACACCATTAGCCCTTTGCTTAGCGATCGCCGTTACCCTTTATCCAATTGGGCAAAGCCGTAGTCAACAATCAGAAAGCTGGCTCTACGTCGGGCTGGGGCAAGCTTTGGGGCTGGTGGCTTACACGCGCCTGTTGTTTCCCCCTTTAGGCGTTATTGATGCGTGGGCCGGGGCGATCGCTGTTGTTTTAGCAGTGGGGCTATACACGCTTCCCTGGTCACGTTGGGGCTGGCTACTAAAGCCTTGGCAGCAAGCAGCGATAGTTTTGCCCAGTCTAGTGGCGGTGGGGGGCAGCTTGTCGCTAACGTTAGTCAACTTTTGGCTCGCGGCAGGCTTTTACGGTTGGCTTAGCTGGCGACGGCAGCAAATTCGCCTGAGCTACCTGAGTCTGGGATTGATAGATTGGGCGATCGCCCGTTGGCTGTTTGAGCAAAATATTGGGGAAGGATTTTATTACGTTTTGCTGGGCGGCGGTTCGCTGCTCTACATTGCCCAGGTAGATCCGCATTGGCAAAGCTCAAATCACAAAACTCAGCGGCACAGGCTGCGGGTCTTGGGCTTGGGCATCATCTTGCTCTATGGTCTGCTTTTTGAACCTTGGAGTGGCTTGCCAGTTGCGGCCTTTAGCCTGGTGGCGCTGTTGTTGGGCTTGGGCTGGCGAATTCGCGCTTTTCTCTATGTGGGTACAGTTGCTTTTGGGGTGAATGCTTTTGAGCAACTTGTTATTCTCAATGCCGAATACCCTTTAGTCAAATGGATGCTGGGCGTTGTGGCCGGAATGGCTCTGATTTGGATAGCGGCTGATTTTGAACGTCGTCGGGAACAGTGGCTCAACCTAGCCCAAGACTGGCGTAGCACGCTGGCCGATTGGGATTAAGCCTTTGACCCCAATTAATTCAGCGATAGAGGGGGGGGTCTGGCTTCAAAATTCTCGCTAGTTCCCCTTTGCCAAGGCAACAGATCCAGAGTGTCCTTACTTGGCAAAGGGGAACTTACAAAGGAAGGTGTTTGGCAGACTAGAGGTATTGCTAAAGGTAACAGGCCAAGGGCAGAGGGCAGAATGAAAGCTCTCTGTCAGTAGCTTTCAGGCGTTGAAGGATCTCAACGCTGGTGGCTACAGCCATACCTCAGCCGCCCATAGCCTCAGCTCAGATTTGACAATCGCCAAGTTTCCAGAGGATGGACGACGAAAGCGCCACGCGGCGATCGCGACTGCCTACTGCTTAAAGCGGCGAATAATGGCTTCAGCAAACTCTGAACACTTCAGTGGCTCGACTGGCGGATCCATCATCCGCGCCAGATCGTAGGTTACTTCCTGGTTCGCGATCGCCGCGCTGATGCCCTGCCGAATCAGGTCTGCAGCTTCCTGCCAGCCCAGATACTCTAGCATCATGACCCCCGATAGGATGAGTGAGCCAGGGTTAATGCGATCGAGTCCAGCATGTTTAGGAGCTGTACCGTGTGTCGCTTCAAAAATGGCGCACTGATCCCCAATGTTGGCTCCTGGCCCCATCCCCAAACCACCGACAATGGCCGCCGCTGCATCTGAAAGATAGTCGCCATTTAAGTTCATGGTTGCCAAGATGGAATATTCATCTGGGCGGGTCTGAATTTGCTGAAAAATACTATCGGCAATGCGATCATTCACCATGATTTTGTCTTGCCACTGCCCCTGGCCGTGACTTTCCCAAATACTCTCTAAAATCTGCGTGACTTCTGCTTGTACCGCTGCCTGCTTTTCAGGTGTGAGTGAGTCGTAGCCCGGTTCGATTTTGCGGGCATTTTCATCAACTGAAATGTCTGGATTTTTTTCTTTATTGCTCAGTACCCAAGACTCACGCTCCGTCACGCATACTTGCCGAAACTCACTGGTGGCCAGTTCGTACCCCCAATCGCGAAACGCGCCTTCGGTGTACTTCATAATGTTGCCTTTATGAACCAGCGTCACCATCTGTTTCGCTTTGGGTAAGCGAAGCGCGTGCTTGATGGCTCGTCGGACTAGCCGCTGTGATCCGGTTTTGCTAATCGGTTTGATCCCAATGCCCGAATCCCATGGAATTTGCTTAGTGCCATGTTCTGGGGTAGCTGGGATCAAATCAGTGTTGAGTAGTTTGATTAAGCGATCGCTAATTTCACTGCCCTGTTTCCATTCAATACCCAAGTAAATATCTTCGGTATTTTCTCGGTAAACAATGACATCTAGCTTTTCTGGCTGCTTATGGGGCGAAGGGGTACCCGGATAGTAGCGACAAGGGCGGACACAGGCATAGAGATCATTAATTTGGCGCAGAGCCACGTTAAGAGAGCGAATGCCACCCCCCACTGGTGTCGTCAGGGGGCCTTTGATCGCAACGCCATAGTCCCGGATAGCCTGCAAAGTGTCTTCCGGCAAATACTGATAAGTGCCGTACTGATCACACGCTTCATCCCCGGCATAAACTTTAAACCAAACAATCTGACGTTGATTGCCGTAAGCAGCCGCAACTGCTGCATCTAAAACCTTTTGAGTCGCAGGCCAAATATCAACGCCTGTACCGTCTCCGCGAATAAAGGGAATAATAGGATCATCGGGGACGACGGGCTCACCATTCTGGAAAGTAATTTTATGGCCTGTTTCAGGCGGCGAAATCTTTTGGTACATAAAGTTGGTTAGTTCGGCTAGTCTGATTTACGATGTTTACCTAGTATCAGCCATCGTTGCAGCAACTCAACGAGCCAGTGCAGCCGCTGACGACATTCCTAATTCTTAGGTATGCTGTAACTTTGTTTCAAACTGTAGATTTGACTACAGTCGACGCTAGGCAACTGCTAGATATCGTGGAGAATAATCCACAAAACATTCAGTAGCTTCCTAAGTTGTTTATGGTAAAAGCCATAGCTCTTCACAACCGTTTCTGATTAAGACGGATGAAAAGAATTTTATTAGTTGATGACGATATTACCTTACGAACTGCCCTCACCCGGCACTTAGAAGATCGCGGCTATATAGTGCGAGGTGCAGCTTCTGGGGTTGAAGCACTGACCCTGTTTGAGGAGGAACCGCCCGATCTGGTCGTTTCAGACGTGGTAATGCCAGAGATGGACGGCTTTGAATTTTGCGGTCGTTTGCGCTCAAGCCGCATTGGCCAGCTTGTTCCTTTTATCTTTTTGTCTAGTCGCGGCGAAGTTGACGATCGGGTGCAAGGCCACAACATTGGCGGCGATGATTATCTGGTTAAACCGTTCCATCCGCGCGAACTGGTGGCCAAAATTGAAGCCCAACTAGAGCGATCGCGCCGCATCCATACGGAAATCGTACGGTTAATCCAGCAAGCCAACGTCCATGCTGATTCGTCTGATGCCAATCCTCCTCAACCCTTGCCCCTTACGCCTGCAGAGGAAAAAGTCTTTTGGGAAGTGATTCAGGGATACACCAATAAGCAAATTGGCGATCGCCTGTTTATTAGTCCTCGAACCGTACAAACTCATTTGAGCAACATTCTGAGCAAACTCTCTTTAGAAAATCGCTCACAGCTAATTCGCTTTGCTTTTGAACATGGCTACCGTCCACCCCATGATGAAGAGTAGAAAAGAACGAGTTGCCAATTGCCTCTAGTCTGAAGGGTCGATCCCCTCTATGATCGATAGGGGAAGTGAGTAGCGCCTTATGGAATCTGGATAACCTTAGCGATAGCTCTTGAGGCGATCGCTTTCGTTGTTCAAAGCGGCTTTGCGCTGCCTGTGAGCGATTGGCTCATGCTCCGCACAGAGGTAGCTACCAGGCTATACCGACTATAAAAAATACCCTTAAAAACACGATTGCCGTTTTGATATGAGCAGCTTTGCCGCTAACTCCGTGCCCACAGACTCAAACTTCATTGCCGAACTTCTTACTCAACTACAGGTTGATAATCCCAAAAAACAGCTCTCCATCCTTCACCAATTAGCCACGCTAGAGGAGCCAGGGCTACAGCCTCTCATGGATTTTTTGCTAGCTAGACGTCAGCAGCCCGCTATCACTTATCTAGATGGCACCGCTTATCGGCTGTTGTGGCAGAGTCATGCTCCCCAGGCAAAAACTTTTTTGCAAGCCCACTGGCCTGACGGTTTAGTCACCCCTCTTTCAGACAAAGGGCTAGACTATAGCGAGTTGCAGCAGTCTTTGCTGCGTCAAGACTTCGAAGCGGCAGATCGCCTTACCCTAAAGAAACTCTGTGAGCTAGCCGGATCGGGGGCTGTTCAACGAGGCTGGCTATACTTTACAGAAGTCGAAAATTTTCCTGGCCAAGATTTAAACACCTTAGATCAGCTTTGGCAGGTCTATTCAGAAGGTAGATTTGGCTTTTCAAAACAGCGACAAATATGGCTAAGCAATAATCAAAATTGGGAAAAACTTTGGGAGAAAATTGCCTGGAAAAAAGGCAATGCCTGGACTCGCTATCCTAACGAATTTATTTGGGATTTATCAGCTCCTGAGGGGCATTTACCCCTTTCTAATCAACTGCGAGGCGTTCGAGCCATGGCTTCACTTTTGACGCATCCGGTTTGGAGCTAAAAACTGAAACACTTCTAAATACTTTGTTTGATAATTGCTGACTGACTAAAATCAATTTAGCTCTTAGCGAAAATCATTTGGCGATCGCCGCTGTCCAAAAGCCTTTTAGTCCTTTCCTAACGGTGACGTTTTTTGCCAGCTAGCGACGAATTCAAGCTTTTTAGATGGCTTTAACAAAAAGCTAAAAAATGCGGGCTACTCCAAGGGTGAACCAGAAAAGCCAAATTCACTCTACTTTTGGGGGGATAGCGCTTAGGGTCGCCTGAACTTAAAGTTTTTTATCAAAAAGGGTTTTTGCGCTTAATCTAAACTTGAAGAATTGCCTCTGAATGCTGCATTTTTTTACAAGTTCTTTATCGTCACTTTTACCCAAAAATGCTTTGACAGCTTTGACTTTTTCGGTGCTGAATTAGGTATTGCTGACGCCAGCATTTCTACTTAATCTTAAAAATAAAGCTCTGCAATTTTAGGCACATTCTCTAGCAAAGCGCCTGCCTTTCTTAGGTTTAAGATGCTCAACACTAGGGAATGCTTGAATTGTAATGCTTTTGATGTGCAACCGGAGTCAATGAAGCAAAGTGCTAGATATGTCATGGGTACTAGCATGTCACTTATTCAGTCATGTGAAAATTTGACATGCCACATGGACAAACCATTACCTGTAGATTCGGAACAACAGCGTTTTCGCGCTATTCAAGAGTTGGGATTGCTCAGTGACGAAAGCATTCCTGTTTTTGACGAAGCCACTCAAACTGCCGCTCGAATTTTAGCCGTTCCTATTTGCGTTTTCAGCGTTGCTGATCGCGGCTTTCAGTTTTTTAAGTCAGCTGTGGGTCTTTCGCAGCTAGGCTTGATGAACCAGCTAGCCGCCTCACGTCGCTTGCCTCGGCAAGAAGCCTTATGCTCTCAGGTTATTGATAGTGCTAAGGTCTTAACGGTAGAAGACATTGCCAAACACCCTGAATTTGCTCAAAGTCGCCTAGTACAGCATTACGGCATTCGATCTTATTTGGGTGTGCCGCTAATGATTTCTAGCGGTGAGTGTGTTGGCAGCTTAGCAGTCATGGACTTGGTACCTCGACAGTTCACGGCTCAAGACACGGCGTTTTTAGAACTCAACGCCCGCTGGAGCATTAGCGAGTTTGAGCGCGATCGCTTATTTCAAGCAACCTCCCGCGATCAGGCACCTGCGACCTCAGCCCTTAGCTTTCAACCCAAAGCTGAAACTTCTTTGCAATCTACTATCAATGCCGTTCGCATTGAACTGATTGCTCAGCTAACTCAGGAACTGCGTAACCCGCTCACCTCCATTATGGGGATGGCCAGTATGCTGAGTCGGGAAATTTACGGACCGCTGACCCAAAAGCAAAAGGAATATGCCGGTATCATCCGCAATAGCAGCCAGACAGTGCTAAACCTGATGGATGAAATCATTGGCTTAGGAACTTCTCAAGAAGACTATCGGCAACTGAGCCTAGCCCCCGCAGATGTGGAGATGCTTAGCCAACAAGCGATCGGTAGTTTAGAGCCTCTGGCTCAGCAACAAGACCAAAGCATTAGCTTGTCGGTTGAACCGGGCTCTCGCATTTGGGTTTTAGACAAAAGCAAGATCAAGCAGTTAATTTACCATCTGGTCTATAGCGTCATTCGCTTGGCCAGTGAAGGGGGCACTGTACGCCTCCATATTTCTCGCAAGGGCGATCGCCTGAATATCGCTGTTTGGTTTTCACATCCCTGGCTCGGAGAAGGTTTACCGCAGTCAATTTTATCGCTCGATCAGCTTCTAGAAATTTCTTTGAATGAGCAAGTAGTTGTAGATCCCCGCTATAGCTACCCAGTAGGTGCCAAACCAGACCTGAGCTTAGAAGCCAATCTGCAAACGATGCTAGAAGCCTCAGAAGCCACGAAGGCCGAAATTTCTCGAGAAGGGTTGGGCCTTTTGCTCAGCCGCCAACTGACCGAAATTCATGGTGGCTCTTTAACGCTGCAAGGCTCTTTGGAAAGTGGCTACCGCTATGTGGTTAGCTTGCCACAGCTTGCCGAAGAAGTGACCACGGTAGCAGTCGCCCAAAATTTTTAGCCCTCAGCGGGACTGGGTCTGACAAGGTCATCAGCCGTTGAAAATAGAACGCTGGCTAAGCGCCGTATCCAAAGATAGATTTTTACTCCAACGCTGAGAAAGAGGCGAACTCTGCGCTATGTTTGGCTAGGGAAATAGCGCTATTGCCTGAGTGGAGAAAAATCGCAATGCTGGAACTGTATCAGTTTGAAGGATCACATTACAGTGAAAAAGTCCGTCTCATTTTAGATTACAAGCAACTGCCTTATCGCAAAGTTGAGGTAGCGCCGGGTGTGGGTCAAATCGATCTCTATCGCATGTCCGGACAGCGGCAAGTTCCGGTTTTGAAAGACGAAAATGAGGTCATTCCCGATTCAACAGCGATCGCTCACTATCTAGATGAGAAATATCCTGAGCGTCCCATTCTGCCAACCACGCCCACAGAAAGAGGACTCTGTTTGATCATGGAAGCTTGGGCGGACGAATCTATTGGGCTGAACGCTCGTACTGCCATGATTGGTGCCTTCAACCAGCACCCCAATTTTCGCACTGCACTGCTGCCAGCTTCCACGCCGGAGCTGCTCAAAAGCTTGGTCGGGGCTGTGCCTGGAGACGTACTGAGCCTACTGGGTACAGGTATTGGGTTTGGCACTGAAGCTGTCAAGGCGGCTCATGGAATTTTGCAACAAAACCTGGCAGCCCTGCGTTTGCTACTACAGGAGCGTCCTTACCTGGTTGGTGAGCAGCCAACTTTGGCCGATTTTGCGGTGGCTGGCTTATCGATGTATATCAAGTTTCCTGATAAGCAGTATGTTGATCTGCCTGATGGCATTTGTGGCAAAGGGGTGCCTGGGTTAGCAGACGATCCGGCTTATCGTCCTTTCTTTAGCTGGCGCGATCGCCTTTATGCCGATTACCGCGAGGTGCGAGTTCCAACAACAGCAGAAACGGTTGGCTCTGGCCCCCAATCCATTAGCATTGACTGAATCTGGCTAAAGCTAAAACTTTCAGTCCTGTGAGGGAGCTAACAGCGTACACTGAAAGTTGATTGCTTTAGATAAGTTACATTCGCAATGGCCGCGATCGCTCAGCAGCTCGAAGCTTTGCTTACCCCTCAGCAAGTCATTAGGGGGGAGCAACTCGAACCTACTTGGATCGCTAAATTGCAACAGGCGATCGCGGCAAACGCTCCCCAGCCTTGTGTGGTCTATCCGCAGGCGGAAGCTGAGCTAGTGGAGGTTGTTCGCTGTGCTTACAAGAATGGCTGGCGAATTTTACCAGCGGGACAAGCCAGCAAGCTCCACTGGGGCGGCTTGGCCACTCAGGTTGATGTAGTTGTTAGCACAGGCCGACTCAACCGTTTACTGCACCATGCCGTAGGCGACTTGGTCTTTACAGCAGAAGCGGGCCTATCCTTTGCGAGTTTGCAAACGACCTTGGCCGCTACCCAGCAATTTCTAGCTATTGATCCCGCCTATCCAGCCCAGGCAACACTGGGCGGCATTGTCGCTACAGCCGATACAGGCGCTTTGCGTCAGCGCTATAACAGCGTCCGCGACATGCTGATTGGGATCCATTTTGTGCGGCACGATGGGCAAACGGCTAAGGCCGGGGGGCAAGTTGTTAAAAACGTAGCGGGTTACGATTTGATGAAGCTTCTGACGGGGTCTTATGGTAGTTTGGCTCTGATCTCCCAGGTGACGTTTCGCACTTATCCGCTACCCGAAAGTTCTGAAACTGTTTTGGTTACAGGTGCGCCAGCGGCGATCGCTCAGCTTTGCCGCACGCTTAAAACTTCTGTACTGACACCTGTTAGCCTAGATGTCTTGTCGGCTGAGTTACTTTCTGCCTTAGGCCACACGGCTGCGGCTGGGTTGGCCGTTCGATTTCAAACAATCCAGGCAGGCGTGGTTGCTCAGGTTGACCAACTCAAAGCCCTTTGCCAGAGCTTAAAGTTGCAACTGCACTTGTTTACCCAAACGGCTGATGGTCAGTTTTGGAGCCAAATTCAAGCTATTCTTTGGTCTGACAAAGAGGCAACAGCTAACACCGTAAGCTGCAAGCTGGGTATTCCTCCGGCTAAAGTCGCTGAGTTTTTAGCCGCAATTGAGCGGTTTAATCGCCCAGGTGAGCTACAGGTCATGGGGCGAATTCATGTCGGCAGCGGTTTGGGTACGCTGCGGTTAGCAGGTGCGATCGCGGCTGAACCCATTACGCAACTGCGATCGCACTGTGAAGCTCTCGGCGGTTTTTTAACGTTGCTTCAGGCACCGCTTGAACTTAAGCAGCAAATTGATATCTGGGGCTATAGAGGCAATGCTTTGGAACTGATGCGGCAGCTTAAACACCAGTTTGATCCCCATTGTCTTTCGAGTCCGGGGCGGTTTGTCGGCGGCATTTGAAGCTTTGTTCGCCCTAGGCCGCCTGAGGCATTTCGTCGATGACATCGCGAATACGACGCTCTAGCCTATCTAAATCTAAACCGCCTTGGTCGCGACAGATTCGGCGAACGGTTGCATTGACGCCACTGAGATCGCTCAGTAAATCGCTCAAAATTTCTTGTTGTTGCCGCCCTTGAGTTACCTCATGGGGATCTTGCACCAAATCTCGAACCAAAGAACCGTCAGCCCGAGACGCCACAATCGGTTGGCTATGCCCTTCTAGATACACTAAAGTACGCTGACCTGGCCCCCGCTCAGCCCCTTCTAAAGGAACAACAGCCGTCACCTGATCAGAGCGAACATATTTGCCAAAGCCTAAGTGAATCAAAGTAGAAGGTTGAACACGCATGGAATTTACGGAGGGTTGGGTGGTTTCCTTTCTCTATTGTGACGCTGAGCGCGATCGCCGTTGAGTCTGCTACCAGCGGATTTCCCCCCTGCTGACGTAGAGATGGCCGACAGCTAGCTGCCACCAGCGCTCAAGATGGCTGCTAGCGTTTTAACTTCCCTAACACCTGCCTACAGGCTGACTGCTTTTTACCCAGCTTATTTCTTGCGGTTGATTAATCCAGTTGTGACTTCTCGTTAGCTTATGACAGAGCCACTAGGTTAGCCCAGGCTGTTTCCCAGGCAATTCCTGGCGCTGGTCATGAGCAAAACAGACATTCAGGAGATCTCAACATGGCAATTACGGCTGATCAAATACCCGCTCAAAGCCAGGATAAAAAACCTGCCCACGAAGCGGAAATGACGCCCAAACCTCAATACGATCGCGACAGTTATCGCGGTAGCGGTAAGCTCAAGGGCAAAGTTGCCCTCATTACGGGCGGCGATAGCGGTATTGGTCGTTCTGTAGCGGTTCTCTATGCCAAAGAAGAAGCTGATGTCGCCATCGTCTACCTTGACGAACACGAAGATGCCGAAGAAACCCAGCGCCTGGTTCAGGCTTTGGGCCGTCAGTGCTTGCTAATTCCGGGTGATATCAGTAACGAGCAGTTTTGCCAAGAAGCCGTGGAAAAAACGGTTCAAGAATTAGGCAAGCTAGACATCTTAGTGAACAATGCCGCTGAGCAATATCTCGAAAAAATCGAAGATATTGACGCCGCTCGATTAGGCAGCATTTTTAGCACCAACGTCTTCTCTTTCTTTTACTTTACAAAATTTGCCTTGCCTCATCTAAAAGAAGGCAGCACTATTATCAACACCACTTCTATCAACGCTTATAAAGGCAACGCCTCGCTTTTGAGCTACTCTACAACCAAAGGCGCTATTCTGGCTTTGACGCGATCGCTGGCTCAACCCTTATTAGAAAAAGGCATTCGCGTCAATGGTGTAGCCCCTGGCCCCATTTGGACACCGTTTATTCCCGACGCTTTTCCACCAGAACGGGTAGAGGGTTTTGGCAAACAAGTCCCGATGCAGCGTCCGGGTCAGCCAGTTGAGGTTGCCACCTGCTTTGTCTTTTTGGCCTCTGAAGATTCTTCTTACATCACAGGTCAGGTACTTCACCCAAATGGTGGCGTCGTCGTAGGGGCTTGAGCGAATACCCAAATTGCTCCTGCGAAAACCTATCACCAGAGGGAGTTTAGGCGGATGCACAGGTGGTTTAGTTAAAGTTGGCCATTTGTGCACCGCTGTCGCTGGGGTCGTTACAATGTAGCCAAGGACGCCAGATATAGCTGTAGCTATCAGAGCTAAAGCGCTTAAATGGTTGAAAGCCGCTGATGAAAAACCTTTCATGCATCTTTCCGCCTTCTACCTTCCGCTTTAGCGATCGCTACGCTGAGTCAGACCGGGGGTCTCACTAAATTTTATATTTTCTCTAGAAAATAATGCATTAAGTTGAGGTCTGCTTAATACTGTTGGTTCTTTAATAGTTGCAGAAGCTAACCGGGGATTATCATATGTCGCTGCTCGATACGCTTAAAAACTTCTTTTCAAAATTGGCAGGTGAGGCCGAAACCAGTGTTCAACCTTGGTGGCTCCAAATCATTACTGACCAACCCACCTGTATTTACTATTTTGGGCCTTTCGAAACCCCGCAAGAAGCACAGCTTTACCAAGAAGGTTATCTAGAAGATCTCAGCGCCGAGGGAGCTAAAGTCTTCCCACCGACTTTAGTTCAAGGTAATCCGCCGGAGCTTACTATTGAAGGAGAAACTGCGCAACAGCGCCTGACCCAGCTAGAGGGGTTTTCTGAATTACAGCTTCAGTAAGCAGCTAAGCAGCGACGAAGTTGAACCCCACCCTGCGCTGACTGTTGAGTGCTGTCCCTGCTTTAGGCGGCAGCTAACGCTGCTATTTCGGCGCTGCTCAAAGCTCGACCATAGAGGCGCACCTCGTCGATTTGGCCAGCAAAGTAGGTGTCAAGCTCGGCGTTGTAGCCAATCTGCAAAGGGGATAAGTCTTGCGTTAGCTGCGGGGTGTCTGTCAAGCGAGTATTGACGCGCAGTAGGCCATCTACATACAGCCGTAGATCCCCGGTGTTGTAGTTGTAAGTGGCTGCATAGTGGTGCCAGCTAGTTAGGTCAAAGTTCGTCAGGCTAGCCAGGTCGAATTCGACCGTGCGCCAGTCTCCCCCTTTCTGGCTTTCTACAAACCCAAACGATAGTCGTTGCGTGTCTGCGATGGGCGCTAATCTAAAACCATCGCCTTTGCTAATCAAGGCATTGTCAGCATTCCAGGTGGCGCGATCGCTTTTAACCCAGGTGGCTAGCGTAATTTGCTGGCTAGGGGAAAGAAAGTTGGGCACTTCAAAAGACTGCGCATTGCCGTTTAAGCGCAGAGATTGCTCACCGACAGCCGCGTTGCCAGAAAACCCTGCACCGCCTGCAAGCGCCCCATCGTGACTGTAGCTAGAGCTATCAGTGGTGGTACCTTCAAAAGCCCAATGTCCCCACAATTCATCTCCAAAGGCATAGGCTGTATAAGCGTCAGCGAGGTTGAAGGTATTGGTTGTGCGGGTTGTGCCGTTGCGGGTTTCGCTAGCCCAGCGGGCAAAGTTGCCGCCATAAACCCCAGCGACAGAAAAGGCGGCGTCAACCGTAACAAAGCGAGGATTGCTTGTATTGGAGGTGCCACTTCCGGCATGAAAAGTGCCTAACAGTTCAGTTGAACCGCCGTTGATGGTTTTAATGACGGTACCGGGATCTTCGGTTTTAAGCCCTAAAATCCAGACTTGGCTGTTGTCGTTGAGGATCTTAGCCTCGATATTGGGATCAGCTTGGTTATTCCCTTCGATATTGAGCTGACGCGCCCAAACACGCTGATTACGGAAGGTAGAGGCAGCGCCGACGCTGTCATTGATAAATACATCTCCAGGGGCATTAATACCTGGTACGTACTCAAACCCTTGCAAGTTGTTAAGCACTAAAGTGCGATCGCTAGCGTGTTCAATACGCCCCAATCCTTCTAATCGCTCAATCACCAGAGGCGCAGACGTATCATCTAGAATCCGAATAACCCCATTAGGCCCTGCTTCTAGCAGCGCTTCAGTGCCGATAAAGCGGACGACATTGCCCCGTAGGTTTAGGGTGCCATCTAAAGCCCATTCGCCTTGAGGAATATAAATTGTGCTTGCACCTGAGTCGATCGCCGCTTGAATGGCAGCAGTATCGTCCAACAAATCATTGGGGACGCCGCTGAGTACACCGTTAACTTCAGTCACGTGCAAATGCGGCCCGCTCCAGTTACTAAAGTTAGTATCCCAAGGAATAACAGGGGCGTCTTCTACAGGTAACTTCAGCAGGCGATCGGGCGAGTCAAACAGTTCAAAAGGTGCTCCAGAGCGGTTATCACCAGAGCCATTGCCTGAATAGGCTTCAATGTAACCGGGCAAAACATCAGGATTGCCACGGCCAAAGCTCACGATATTGTCCAGGGCTAAGCTATAGCCAGAAGTTTCTGTATTGCTGATGTACATTGACTTTTGAGTAACAATGGCAGGAAGATTGTTGGCTGCTCCTATGCCCGTTAGCACCGAGTCAGTCAAGACAAATCCAGCTTCGCCATTGTTGAGAATAGCCGTCACAGCATTGGTGCTTTTGACATCACGCGCAAATACCCGCTGAGAAGACGTGTTCCACCAGCCATAAACGTTTTGGTTGGTCAGGGTAATGTCTTCAAAGGTTTGGCTAGCCGTCGGCCAGCGGGTCACAATACCGTAGTCAAAGCCATCTACCGTCAGCCCTTGTACAAGCAGTGGCCCAATTGCGTCATCAAAGGCCATGTCCAAACCAATGTCTCCCTGGCCGTCTTCCGAGAGAATGGTGACATCTTTGACGGTGCCTTGATTGTTAGCCCAAAACTGCAACCCTTTAGCATTGGGCTTGTTAACGCCAATATTTAGCGTCAAGTTGCGCACAGCGTTACGGAAGCGATCAGCCGTGGTGTTATTAATGCCACCAGTCTGAAGAATGGCACCGGAAAAACTGGGGCTAACACTGTCCATCAAGCGCAGCACCGTTCCAGCCTCGCTTTGCCCTTGAAAAATGCTCCGCTTTTCTGAAGCCCCTAACGTGAGTGTGTTGCTGATGTCGTAAACGCCATTTTGGAAGTAGAAAATATAGCTATCACCCGTATTTTCATTTAGGGCTTGCTGAATGGCGGCTGTATCGTCTAGCCCGTCGTTGGGGATGGCTCCATAGTCCGTAACATCTACAACCCCTGCATCTTCTGGGAAAACAAAATTTTCTATAGTTTCTTCGATGGGTGCTGAACCAAGCAGACTGGCTAAGTCAGCAATTTCGGTTTGGCTCAAGGCTTGGTTATAAAGGCGGGCATCTGCTATGCGCCCACCAAAAGCTTGAGAGCCAGTTCCAGAAGCGTTACCGCTATGAAAGCGAGTCCCTCCGTTAATGGCTCCGAAGCCGATATCATCGGTGTGGCTCCATAGTTTAGAACCCTCACCTCGGCCAAACTCAACCCCATCTAAATAAGCCACAAAGGCGTTAGATTCAACACCGCTGGAGCTTGCAGGCGTTTCTAAAACTAGCGCTACATGATGCCACTGGTGACTGACAGCATCGGTAGAAAGGTAAGTTCCTGACCAACCGCTTTCTTGCAGATTCCAGCCGCCGACATAGATCTGGCCGCTATCTAAATAAACGTTGAGTCCTCGGGTGGCACCGCCCCCTTCAAACAGAACTTGCTTACGATTGGTGACATTGACGTCGTCTGCCTGAAACCAAAGTGAGACGGTACGTTGACTAAAAGTGCCTACGTTGATATCGGATGAATCGTTCACGGAGACGTAGTCATTGACCCCATCAAACTCAACGGCACCAGCTAAGGCGTTGCCAGTGTCTACAAATACAGCACCATTGCGCAAGGTTCCTGGGTTGTTTAAGCCGCTAGTGGAAGTATCGGCAGCTTGGGTACCGCTAGGTTCATCGAAAGCAAGGTGCATTACAGCCGGAGGAGCCAAATTGTTGGGAGGCGGTGATGAGGTAGCTTCAAGCGTAGATAAGGTTTCAACTTCTAGGGCGCTGAGGGCCCGGTTATAAATGCGAAAATCGGCAACTTCTCCCGCTAGACTTTGAACGGCAGTGCCATTAAAGTCACCACTATGAAACTGAGTAGCGTTGTTAATAGCGCCAATGCCAATGTTGCCTGAGCGCTGCCAAAGCTGGGAGCCGCTGCCCTCGCCAAAGAGGACACCATCTAAGTAGGCTCTAAAGGCACCGGGTTGAACGTTTCTCGTGTTGGCTTCTGCCTCTAAAACCAATGTGACTTGATGCCAGGTATCATCCCTAATGGCGTCGGTAGAGAGAAACGTGCCTGCCCAGCCACTTTCAGGTTCATTCCAGCCCCCGACATAGAGCTGGCCAGCGTGAACATAGATATTGAGACCCCTGGAAGCTCCCCCTTCTTCGTAAATAACTTGTTTGTGGCTGGCTGATGATGTGTCGTTAACTTTGAACCAGGTAGCAATCGTGCGCTGGGCGTGGCTACCGAGATTGATGTCACTGGAGTTAGCAAGTTCTACGTAATCATCAATGCCGTCGAGGGTGACGGCACCCGCCAAAGCAGTATGCGTTGTGCTGAAGCGGGCTTCTCTTTTTAAGCTGCCAGCGTTGTTAGTCCCGTAGGGTGAGATATCTGCCGCTTGGGTGCCAGCCGTTTCGTCAAAGGTAAGGTGAGTAACGAGGGCGTCGCTTGAAACGTCGCCATAAACGCCTGCGTAGCTTTGTTGTAATTCGGGGGTCAAGGCGATCGCAGCTTCGATTTCACCGATGCGGGCTTCTAAAACCCAGTCACCCCCTAAATCAGCATTGCCTGTGAGATCGTCGGAAGCGGCCACATCCGCCCCTGTCAACTGGCTGAGTTGGCGAATAAAAGCCTGCCCTGTTTCCCCTTGAGCAACGTTACAGCCATAGAGTAGAATATCGGCTGTGTCAGTCAGCGCGTTAGCCCAGATCGCTAGCTGGTCGCGATCGCTAAATAAGGTATTTGAGTCAACCTCAGTTGAGCCTAGAGCCAGACGCCCTGCCTGAGCGTGAGAAATGAGGTGAAGGCTAGCAATATTTTGGCGATCGCGCAGGACTTCACTAATTTGGTGAATGCCTGCTTGCTCAGTATTGAGCAAGATGACTTCCGCCGAGGCGCTGATCCCGGCTATTAGCTGTTCGTATTGGGCAATGGCTGAATCAACAAAGACGAGATGAGAAGCGGGCTGAAGCCCAATTTCGGGTAAATAAGTTGAAAAAGTCGCTGAAGTTGCAAACGATTCTAAGGTGGGAACGGAACTTTCCACAGTCGGCTGACTCCTTCGCAAGAACAAATATCGAATCTGAATCGGTGCGACGGTAGTTTTTCTTCCCCTGAAGTTTATTGCAGTAAAAGTACTGAAACAAACTTGTACAAATTGCGAGTCTTATTTAGTCAAGCTGACTAAAGCTGAAAATTTACCCGCTTTTGTACTGAAAATCTCTTTCAACCTACCGGTGAGTATTCCGGATGTTTTGCAAGATTCGGTAAATGTATATTTTCTTTTAATGAACTTGCTTTCGTAATAAGGTTCCGAATCAGCCGCATGGACAGTTGACGCTTTCGAGTAACCCCTGTTACCTTAAATCCAGACAGAAACAGTTTTTAACGATGCCTAAAGCCGCACATCGATTTTATTTTTGGTTTTTTACGGAGGTTCACGAGGGGTGACGCCACATCGTCGTATACCTTTTCGTGAACCGCAGAGCAACCTCTGCGGTTTTTGTTTTGGCTAAGTTTCCTTCAGACCCTGCATGATTACCCACACACAAAATTGGTTTTTTGGCTTTTTTTACACCGGGACAGGCTCCGGGTGAAGTCGCTACTGCGCACTTTTTCTCACCCGGAGCCTGCAAAGGTTTCGGGTTTTTTAATGGCTCTTATTTCAGTTCAACCTTACCGCTAGGATTCTTATGAAAGACGCAAAACTAATTACCAAGTCTCACGCCACTCACCAAACCTGCCTTGAACTAGCTGATGGGGTCACCGTCGGTGGTGAGGAACTGCTGATTATCGGCGGCCCTTGTACGGTCGAAAGTTTGGCTCAAATGGAACAGGTGGCGACTCGATTAGCACTAGGGCCTGTTCAAGCCCTTCGAGGAGGCGTTTTCAAGCCCCGCACTTCCCCCTATGCGTTCCAAGGGATGGGAAATGCGGGGCTTACAATTTTGGCCGATATTCGCCAGCGTTTTCAGAAGCCAGTTGTAACTGAAGTAATGGCGATCGCCCAAATTGAAGCCGTTGCTGCCCATGCCGATGTTTTGCAGGTGGGCAGTCGCAACATGCAAAACTTTGACCTGCTAAAGGCGTTGGGCGAAGTTGATAAGCCGATTTTGCTCAAGCGCGGTCTAGCTGCCACGATTGCCGAATTTGCTATGGCGGCAGAATACGTTGTTAGCCACGGCAATCCTAACGTGATGCTGTGTGAGCGCGGTATTCGCAGTTTTGATAACTACACCCGCAATGTGCTGGATTTAGGCGCTGTTGTGGCGCTGAAACAGATTACCCATTTGCCTGTCATTGTTGACCCTAGCCATGCTGCCGGACTGCGCGAATTAGTACCCAATTTAGCCAAAGCCGCGATCGCAGCGGGGGCAGATGGCTTGATTATTGAGTGCCACCCCGAACCGGAAAAATCAGTTTCTGATGCGCGGCAGGCTCTTTCGCTAGAGGAAATGGTGGCGCTGGTTCACAGCCTGAAACCGATTGCTGAAGCCGTGGGGCGGCGGATCCCTAGCCTGAAGACGAAGCAGCCCGAATTGGCGATCGCTTAAGGTTGCTAACCAGACCAATCATGCCTGTAGGGGCGGGTTGCGCCGAGAAGCGATGGGTGCAAGGCGCTCAGCTTTGGGCAAATTTGCGCCTACAGGCCAGCTAGTTCAGGGGGTTAATCTGGCTGGGACGGACGAACTAACAGCCAGGTTTCGCTCTCAGGCTGGCGTTGTAAATACACTTCAAATAGATTTTCCCGTTCTGTCAGAGTGCGGTTAGAAAATTCTATTTTGGCGCTGTAGGTGCCGTTGACCTGATAAGCGGCAGAGGGTAAAGAAACGAGGCGACGACGCTCAATTTTGACATCGCTAATACTGAGTTTGGGCAGCTCGGTTGATTTAGGCGAAAGCTGCTGAAGCAAGTCTTGCTGAATTTGCTGCGCTTGCAGCGCGATCGCCTGCTGCACCACAGCTTTAGTTGGCCCTTCTTGCCAAAAGCTACAGGCACTCAAGCTTAAAATACAACCCACCAGAACAACAAAACGCCAAATGCGCGGCATAGATCCTTTTTAATAGCAGCAGAAAACCAAAGCCCTTTTCCTATTGACTCTTAACCGCTGACGCTTGACAAGCCCCTGGTTAAGATAAAGCGCAATCGGTAGAATTGGCCATCCCAAGCTACAAAGCTATTGGTCAAAGCTAATTTTGCTGCGAGTAGCCAGTTGGCGCTATTGTTTCAAGCTGCGCGGATCGAGGGCATCGCGCAAGCCATCGCCTAGCAGGTTAAACGATAGCACCGTCAATACAATTAGCGCGGCTGGTGGCCAAATCAGCCAAGGTTGCAGCAGTAAAATTGAGGCATTGGTGGCAGAAGAGAGCATATTACCCCAGGAGGGATCCGGTTCTTGAATGCCCAAGCCAATTAAGCTCAAAACAGCCTCAGCAATGATAAAGCTGGGTACGGCTAGTGTCGCTGAAATAATGACGTAGGTTGACGTCTGCGGCAGCACATGACGGGTGATAATATGCAGCGATCGCCCACCCATCGCCCTAGACGCTTGCACAAACTCTTGCTCTTTGATGGCAAGTACCTGGCCGCGAATCACCCGCGCCAGCCCAGCCCAACTCACAAACGAAGTAATCAAAATAATTAGCAAAAACCGCTGGGCACTGGTTAGAGAAGGCGGCAACACCGCCGCCAAAGCCACCAGTAAATAAATGCTGGGAATCGTCATCAGCACTTCAACAAAGCGCATCAAAACCGCATCCAAGATGCCGCCAAAATAGCCCGAAATACCGCCAACCAAAAGCCCCAAGGGAAAAGAAACCGCAATGCCGACCAGGCCAATGGTGAGGCTGATTCTGCCGCCATGAATTAGCCGACTTAGCTGATCGCGAGCCTGTTCGTCAGTGCCTAGAAGATTAATCCGAGCTGGCCCAACGGCACCAAACAGGTGGCGATCGCTGCGAATACCTGGCAGCAGCGTCACGTCTTCAAACTGGGGTTGGCGGAGGGAAAAGCGAGTGGGCAAAGGAAGTTGTAAGCGCAGTAAACGATACTCGTCGCCTTTTACCAACAGCCGCAATGGACAAGGCTGGTTGAAGTTGGCCGTCAGTTCGCGATCGCCAGTTTCTAGCTCTACAGGGCCTTGTTCGGTGGGGTAAACATGCGGCCCTATCCACCGACCCGTCGTTTGATTGCGCCAGTAAACCTGCGTTGGCGGCAGCAGCGAACCATTGGGCTGTACTGAATAAGGCCCGTAAGGGGCAAAGAAATTCGCCCCAACAACGACAATATAAAACAGCAGTAAAATGGCCGCACCGAAGCGAGCCAGCCGATTACGTTTGAGTTTTTGCCACCAGGTCATAAACGTTGACTCGGTTGAAGGGTGTATTTAGTGTACTAAACCGAAGTGGGTTCTTCTTCAGCCAGTGCCGGGGCGATCGCCGATTGCTTCTTAGCAAAATCCATCCCGTCTGCTTCGTTGGCGGCTTTGGCTAAAGGATTGCAAAAAAACTGCCCCGTTTGCGGCGGTAAGGTCGGGTCTAGCAAAATTTCGGCCAAACTGCGTACAAATCCTGTCAGCGGAATTGCCAAAATCACCCCTAGCAAACCCCCCACTCTCGCCCCTAGCAGCAAAGCCGAAAAGATAATGACTGGGCTGAGTCCTGTCAGATTACCCATAATGCGAGGCGCTACAAGATTGTCTTTGACCTGTTGCAGCGCGATCGCTAGAGCAACCACCTGTAGCGCTTTCCACAAATTCAGAGAGGCCACAATCAGGGTGACAATGGTAATGCCAATCGTGGCGCCGACAAAAGGCAAAACTTCTAACGTGCCGATAAAAACAGCAAACAACAAGAAAAACGGTACCCGCAGCAGCCAGAAGCCAAAAGCCAAACCAATAGCCATAAATAGCCCTAGCGAAAGCTGCCCCGACACAAACCGCTGCAAATTGCTGCGTAAAGACTGAGTCAAACGGCGACGAACTTCTGGCGCTAAAAAAGCCGTCAAGCCTCGCCAAACCCGTTCACCATCGAGCAGCATGTAAAACGACAGCACCAAAATCAAAATCAAATCCAAAAAGCCGTTGAAGGTGCCCAAGACGATATTTAAGCTACCTGAGGCGATCGCTTGCGCTGGCTGCTTGAGCTGTGACAAAATTTGCTGCTCGACCAACGGCACATCAAAGGGAAGCCCCCGCAACTCGCTCCAAGCCTGAAATTCGTGTAGCTGCTGTCGGGCTGAGTCTAGCAAATTGGGGAAATTAGTGCTGAGTAATCGCCCTTGCTCTAAAATTAGCGGCACCACCGTCAGCCCCGCCAGCGCCACGGTAATACCAGCTAGCCCATAGACCAGAACCGCCGCAATGCCTCTAGGCACAAGCTTTTGTAGCCGAGCGACCGGGTAGTCGAGCAAAAAGGCAATTAGCCCAGCGGCAACCAGAATGCTCAAAATCTCGCTGACAAAGCTAAGGGCATCCAACGTTAAGGAGCCTGTAACAATTAACAGCAGCCAGGTTAGCAACAGCCGCTGCAACGGAGAAAAAAATCGCTCCATCACCTTGAAAAAGACTACAGAGAAGTCACCATGGCTTCGTTTTCAACCACGAAGACGTTTGAATACAGGTTAGCAATAATCTGCTTACCTTCCTGCGTCAGCGAAAGATAGCGCAAGCCATCTTGAATATAAGGATGAACGACGTTCCAGTAAAACTTGGGATAGTTACGACGCAAATCGCCCGGATCGCGGTACTTGAGAAACTTGTTTTGTCCCGTTTCTTCAAACTCGTAGAACAGGGCGCTAATTTTGCGCAAGTAGCGAGGATCGCTGAGCTGCCCAATTAAATCTGCGGCTCGCAATAAGCCTGGATAGTTTTGCGTGTCTTGATGATCTTCTTCTTTAGGAACGGGAAAGCGCGTTAGCTCGATGTTGTATTTGATCAGTTCGGCATCAATAATGCTGTTTTTGCCAAAACGCTCTTCAATAAACAACTTGCCCCGATCAACGTGGTAAGGCGTGAGAGACGCGTCTGAAGACCCTGGTTCTAGCTGTACCACCTCTCCGGCTGTCCCGGTGGCATAGATGCCTTCGCGATCGCGATCGTCCCGACAAACCCCTTTGACATAGCCAATGTCATGACACACCAGCGAAATAATAAAGTGGAGCCAGTCTTCGCAGGTGACGCCCCCTTCGCGGATGTGCTTGCCGCGCAAAATCTCCTGCCCTACCAGGGTGACTAAGATAGTGTGTTCAACGTTGTGATAAAGCGCATCGCTATTGGCAATATTTTCAAGCGCCATGCTACCCGCCCAAGCAATAATGTCTTCGTAGTTGGGCTTCAGGCCGCCATAAGTGCGATGATATCCGGTTCTAATCTTGTCAACAAAGTCGGCAATTAGAATTTCAGTAGCGTTAAACATGCGCGGACACTCGTTCTTAGGTTTGATGGGATAGATTAAGACCCAAACTTGCTGTCTTCAGACTAAGACTTTGCTGGTGGCAAAAGACAGGTACTCAAGTGTTGGGTGAAGCGAGAGCGGTCTAGGCTCAAAGGCTCAGATGCCAGTGTTGTCACGCTATCACACGAGTGGTAGGGACACCCTGTTTGGAATTTTGACCCAGGAGTTGATCAGACCTGACTCTATTTGAGCAGGTAGAAACCTTTTTGGGTGTGATTGCGGTCAATACTTTTTAAAAGCGTCAAAAAAACGGCTGACCGCTGGCTGACATTAAAAGCTCAGGTGAATCCGTTAGAGCGGAACCCGCCGAGCGGAAGATAACCCTGGCGGAAAGAAATAAGTCACAATAGAAATCAATATTTGTTAACATTTACTTCTGATTTTCTCAGGATTCCTGTGACCTACCCAAGTTTCTCTGATGCTGACGAGGAGACCGCTGAAATTTTGCCTCACCAGCCTGTAGCCCCTCCCCATCAGCAGAATTGGCTAGGGGGTAGCCGAGGGCTAATGCTGGGTTTGGGGCTAGGATTGGCGATCGCCCTGTTAGGCAACCGTTTGTTTTTGAATCGTCAACCGCCAGCGACCGAATCGGCAGCGCTAGCCCCGGTGGCGAGCCAAAGCGTTGCCATAGAAACGGCTCAGATGACCACCGTTAACCGTACCCTCAAAACCACGGGTACGGTTGAAGCGACCGATCTTTTACAGGTAGCTCCCCAAGTCAGCGGTTTGCAAATTCAGCAGGTATTGGTGCGGGAAGGCGATCGCGTAACGGCGGGTCAACCCTTAGCCATTTTGGATGATGCGACGCTCCAGGCTCAAATTCAACAGGCCGAAGCCCAAATTGCTGCCGCCGAAGCCCAGGTAACGCAGCAGCAAGCAACGCTAGCCCAAGCCCAAGCCAGCCAAGCAGAGGCTCAGCAAAACCTGCAGCGATACCGAAGTTTGGCCGAGCGCGGTGCCATCAGCCAAGAAGAGCTTCAATCGCGGGCGACTCAAGCCCTCACAGCAGCAGAATCGATCCGGGTGGCCGAGGCAAATATTGACAGCGCTCAAGCCAACGTCCGCAGCCAGCGGGCTGAGCGCCAGCGATTAGAAACCCAGCTTGAGCAAACCGTTGTCAAAGCCCCTAGCGCCGGAACTATTGCCGAAAAGACCGCCACAGTGGGCGATGTCTCCTCTACGGGGACGGCTCTCTTTACCTTGATTCGCGATGACCAACTCGAACTGTCGGCTGAGGTGCCGCAAACGCAATTGGCACAGATATCGCTGGGTGCGCCCGTTCAAATTACGTCCGACAGTGACGATCGGATTCAGCTAACAGGCAGCGTGCGGCAGATTGAGCCGCTGATTGATCCTCAGAGCCGTACTGCTCAGGTCAAAATCAGCTTGCCGTCGAGTCCATTTTTGCAATCTGGTATGTTTTTGAGCGCCGCAATTGTCACAGATTCTGCCCCAGGTCTGACGGTGCCCGCCGCCGCCGTTTTGCCGCAAAATGACGGCCAGTACCAGGTTTTTGTGGTGCAGGCTGAAGGCTTAGCGCAAGCCCAAACGGTGCAAATCGGCGATCGCCTGCCGCCTACCCCAGGGCAAGCCGCTCGAATTGAAATCTTAGCAGGGCTAGAAAGGGGCGATCGCGTTGTCACATCTGGCGCTGGCTATTTGCAATCGGGCGATCGCGTTGAAGTCGTTCCGGCTCTGGAGTAATTCGAGCAGCGGCAGCGCATAGACAAAGCTTGGGCAAAAGCCCCATCAGCGGTGCCCCCGCCTGCCCCACCGCTTCAACCCTGCTAAGGGTCTGCTCACCTGACAAACGCCAGCAATTCTGCCGCTCTGCTCACCCGTCCCGCTGCCTCGCTTTCCCCTTAACCGCGTCCTTCCCCCGCTACCCTTTATGGCTTCTCCCTCCTCTTCAAGCTGGTCTATTCGCAATCCGGTTCCCACGATTGTCCTCTTTCTGGTGCTGACGGTGGCAGGGCTGGTTGCTTTTAGCCAGCTAGGCATTGACGCCAACCCCAATATTGATATTCCAGCGGTGCGGGTTACGGTTACCCAAACCGGAGCAGGGCCAGAAGAATTAGAAACTCAGGTTACCAAAAAGGTAGAAGACGCGGTGGCGGGGCTGGGCAACATCGATCAGATCACCTCTACGGTTAACGACGGTAGTTCAACGACGGTGATTAGCTTCGTGTTGGGTACCAATACTGATCGCGCCACCAATGATGTGCGAGATGCGATCGCTGGGATTCGTCAAGATTTGCCTCAAGACGCGCAAGAACCTAATATCCGCCGACTAGAATTTGGGGGCGGCCCTATTTTGAGTTATGCGGTGAGCTCGCCCCAGCGCTCGGTTGCCGAACTCAGCGAACTGGTGGATCGCGAGATTAGTCGCGCTTTGCTAGCCGTGCCGGGAGTGGCTCAGGTAGAACGCGGTGGCGGCGTCGATCGCGAAATTCGTGTCGATCTCAATCCGGCTCGGCTCAATGCTTTGGGCATTACAGCTACGCAGGTTAACGACCAAATCCGCAGCTTCAATATTGACTTACCCGGTGGCCGCACCGACGTGGCCGGACAAGAACAGGGGGTACGAACTCTAGGCAGTGCTGAAACCGTCGAGGCGATCGCTGAGTTTCCAATTGTACTGAGCAATGGCAACACGGTGCCTTTAGCCAGTTTGGGCAGTGTTGCAGATGATTTTGCTGAGGTTCGACAGTCTGCTTTTCTCAACAACCAACCCACCGTCACTTTCTCGGTCTTTCGCAGCAATGGCAGCGTTTTAGTCTCCGTAGAAGAAGCCGTCGAGCAGGCGATCGCCGACTTAAAACCCAGCTTGCCCAGCGATCTTACCTTTGAGCTTATTTTTACCGAAGCAACCGACATTCGCGACTCTTACCAAGCGTCTATTGATGCCCTGGTAATGGGGTGTGTCCTCGCGGTTGTCGTCGTCGGTATTTTCTTGCGAGACTGGCGAGCCACGCTAATTACAGCTTGTGCTTTGCCGCTTTCGATTATCCCGACATTTTTAGTCATTCAAGCTTTGGGATATACGCTCAACAGCATGTCGTTGCTGGCTTTAACGCTGGCCGTTGGCAACCTGGTCGATGACGCCATTGTAGAAATTGAAAACGTCGAACGTCACATTCGCATGGGCAAGCGCCCCTACCAGGCCGCGATCGATTCAACTGCCGAAGTGGGGCTAGCCGTCATTACCACGACGGCTACTATCGTGGCTGTGTTTATTCCGGTTGCTTTTATGGGGGGGATTCCGGGGCAGTTCTTTCAGCCGTTTGGCGTCACCGTGGCAACGGCTACGATGTTTTCTACCCTGGTGGCGCGACTGATGACGCCGATGATGGCAGCTTATTTACTTAAGGCCAAACCCGCAGCAGTTCCGGCCAGTCAGAATGGCTTTCAAAAAGCTCACACGAATGGCAACGGCAGTCGTGCTCAAAATGGCTACGATGCAGCGATCGCGCCCCCGACAAAGCGGGGTCTTTATCCTTATCGTCGCTTGTTGGGGGCAGCTTTGCGCCATCGGTTAGTTACGCTGGCTTTGGCTTTGCTCTTTTTTGTGGGCAGTTTAATGCTCGTTCCTCTGCTGCCAACCAATTTGTTTACGGCGGAAGATAGCGACCTGGTGACGCTAACGGCAGAATTACCACCTGGTTCAACGTTGCAGAATACGCAAGCCGTTACGCGGCGTTTGTCAGAGCAGTTGAGCGCTCAGCCGGATGTCGATAGCATTTTTTCCCTCGAAGGCGGACGCTACGGGGTGAATGGCGCTGAGTTATTTGTGCGCCTTAAGCCCAATCGCACAGTGTCTCAAGCTGAGTTTCGCCAACAAGCCCGACAGTTTTTTCAACAAATTCCGGGGGCTCGTATTAGCTTTCGCAGTCAGGGCGCGTCTGGCGAGGGTAAAGACTTAACCATTGTGCTAAAGAGTGAAGATGCCGTCGCTTTAGATAAAGCCGCGCGATCGCTAACGCAAGAAATGCGCCAACTCTCTGGCTTAGTAGAGGTGACTTCTAGCGCCAGCCTGGTGCAGCCCGAAATTTTGGTTAGCCCTAATCCCCAACGGGCGGCAGATTTGGGTGTGTCTGTTCAAGCGATCGCCCGTACGGCTTCTTTAGCAACGCTAGGCGATACAGACGCCAACCTCGCAGATTTTGATTTGGGCGATCGGCAAATTCCCATTCGGGTTCGGCTAGCGCCTGAGTTTCGCTCTGATTTAACCACCCTTGAAAATCTCAAGGTTCCAAGTCAGTCGGGGCAGTTAGTGCCACTAGCTGCCGTTGCTGATATCAACTTTGGCAGCGGCCCAGCCGAAATTAGCCGCTTTGATCGCGCTCGTCAGGTGAGTATTGGCGCTAACCTGCAAGGGCTGACGCTAGGCGAAGCGATCGCGGCGGTCAATCAGCTACCCACTCTGCAAAACCTGCCCGTTGGCGTTACTCAAGAGCCAGCGGGTGATGCCGAGATTATGCGAGATGTGTTTAGTCGCTTTGGTTTGGCGCTGGGCACAGCGGTGCTGATGATTTTTGCCGTCTTGATTCTGCTCTACAACAGCTTCCTCTATCCCTTTGCCGTGATGATGGCGCTGCCCCTTTCCATCGGCGGCGCTTTTTTGGGTCTTTTAATTACTCAAAAACCTCTGGGACTCTTTGCCCTCATTGGCATTGTGCTGTTGATGGGGTTGGTGACTAAAAATTCAATTTTGCTGGTGGACTATGCCTTGATGGCGCGGCAGCAGGGTCAGTCGCGACGGCAAGCGGTGATGGCGGCGGGCATTACTCGCCTGCGCCCTATTTTGATGACGTCTATTTCAACGGTGGCGGGGATGGTGCCGATCGCGTTAGAAATTGGTGCAGGCGGCGAAACTCGCAGCCCGATGGCGATCGCTGTTATTGGTGGCTTTACTCTTTCTACCCTGTTGACGCTGGTAGTAGTGCCTGTATTTTTCACCTATGTTGACAGTTTGCAAAACCGCCTTAGCCAGTTTTTAGGACGCGTTACCGATACCGCAGCTCCGGCAGAAGCGCGATCGCCTCAAATGTTGAAAGAAGCGCCAGAAACGCGTTACCCAATTGGCAAGTAGCCTTATAATGGTTGAAATCTGCAAAAAGATGGGCGATTAGGATGCTTTTCTTAGTTTTCATCCTTCTGCCTTCAATCTAATCTTGTGATTTTATTGGCGGATGTAGTTCAGTGGTAGAACGTCAGCTTCCCAAGCTGAATGTCGTGGGTTCGAGTCCCATCATCCGCTTAGT